>NZ_JBHIOP010000025.1:0-99844 GCF_042195625.1 Bartonella sp. AP9QHHD
AATATACGCAAGCGATGAGGAATCCATGTGAAAACCAAATTCATATCCTAAAGATAAGCCAACCTCACTGCGTAATGAAGTAAATGGACGCATGTCACCTGTCATGCCATTCGATAATTTGATTTCTTTACCCTCAATACGCAACCATGTAAATTGTCCATAAGGCTGTAACCAACTGTTCTTTGACGTCTTAAGTCGATAACCAGCTTCAAAGGAAGTTCCCAATGCCCTTTGAGTATATGTTCCTTCAATCTCTAAACCATTCGTTGAAACGGCTTTTAGGGTATTTTGATAATGATTGTATTTTAAAATACCATCGAGATACCATCCACTATGATCAAAATAAGTGACATAAGCGCCAATACCATAAGTATTGNCCATAAGTATTGATTCCACTGTTACCCCCCCGTGCATGCGCAACACGGGCACGATCATAACTGCCAAAACCACCTATATAAAACTCTCCATTTTCCCACTCGCTTAAACCATTGATCCCCAAAACGATACCGGTCTGATCCAGTTTAAAATCTATATGCTCTGTCGCAATGCTCTCTTTAGATTTAATCGCATAAGTCCATAAAGCTGCATTCTTTTTACTTTTATCTAGAATTCCTCTTCCCGCACGTACGGTTTGCATTTCATTGTGAAAAACCATCGCTGGCGCCACAGACATAGACAATACCGCATCTGTAGAGGGAGTGGTCAAAAAGTGAGAAACTGAAAGTTTCTCACTAAATTGTGGCAAAGGTTGTTCTTTATGAACTGGACGTAAAATCATTTGATCGGCTAAAGATTGAGAAGAGGTTGAAACAGCAGTTTGTTGTTTTTCATCAGAAAGAGGATGAGAACTTCCTGAACCTAAAACTTCAATAACGTGACTTCCAAGAGAGAAAACAGTTGGAGATACAGAAGCCTGAGATTTTTGCCTTAAGTTTTGGCAGTTCTCTCTTCGACGTGGCAATTTTATAACATGCGCTTGTGGTGCTGCAATCGTTGAAAGAGAAGAAACCGATTGATTTTGATTTAAATGCCGCACAGATCTGCTTCTACTACGTGGTAAACTGTTGAGAAATGAAACATTATCAATAAATACTGCAGATAAATACCAAACTTTTTCGCCCCCACCCTCATCAATTCTCTGTTTTAAACCATACGTATAGGTTCCGCCATCAATAGTTTTAACATTTGCACCAGAAAAGCTTCTCAGGGTAAAATGTGCTCCTCCACTTTGATCAAAAATTAAATCAAGTTCTGTTGAAGAAGGATCAACAATTTCAATACCAGAATCTACGACACTTATTGTATGAAAACCACTCCCATTCTCAATAAAGAGGTAATCACCTTTTCCTTCTGCAAGGCTAACATTAAGGTCAAAATGTAGACTCCCTGCTAGATTATCAATATAAAGCTGAGAGTAATATAAATCATCTTCAGAAGAAGTAAAAATGACTTTTCCTACACCGCTTAACTGCTGAATGCGTGTACTTTTATCGTCAAACCCACGAGCAACGGAGTATAATTGAGCGTCTTCTCCGTTTAATTCAATGTTTTCTACTATAGTTTGTTGACCATTATCTCCAGCATCAAGATGGAGCCCACCAAAATCCTGAACTTTTATTTCTCCTCCTAATATTGCACCAGGAGAAATCCATGAATTAGCATTACCTTCAATCGTTAGATTCTTTACAATTCCACCTGCATAGACTTCTTGAACACCACCAGTGCGTAAAATGACTGTATTTGCTTCACCTCCTGCTAAAACACGCTGCACACCCTCTGAAAAGATTTCAGCATTTACAGCTAAACCGCCGGCTTTTTCTGCAAAGTTATCATCATTAGGAAACCATTTAGCAAGAGTTTGTATTCCTCCACTCATCACTTTTGTTCCCACAGCCATCCCATCATCATATACATTCTGCTGTCCTGGCGTATCACCTTGACCATACAGTATCGTGTTATAAGCGCTGCTCCCCACAATTCCACCATTTACATAACCATCTCCGAAAACAAGCTGCTCCCCACCATAAATTTCAGCTCTCAATGCGGTTCCTCCTCCCTCCACTCTTTGTTTTCCATCCTCGTAAATAATCGTAAATTCTGAAATCCCTTGTTCCCCTACAATCTCAACACCACCATTTTCAATGGTTGTATTTTTACTGAAACCACCAGCTTCAACATAAAGTCTTCCTGATCCCTGAATTGTATTATTAATAGACTTCTTAAGAACACCTTGCTCTCCATCATCAGAGACATAAACTACGTTATCATCACCGAGCCAAGAGCTTTGTAGAATTCCTCCTCCTTCCCCAATGCTGTAATGAATTACATCAGAGATACTAAAATCTTTTGACGATGTCATATTTTCTTCTTTTTCAGGAAGCTTATCTATAGGCGACTCCACATGAGGTGAAGGAATTACAGGAGCAGAAGTTATTTGTGATGTAGCCAAAGACCAAGTCTTTCCCCCATTATCATCTTTTGTCTTTAAGCCATACATGTAAGCTCCACCATCAATCGTACTCGTCTCTTCACCAGAAAAATCTGTCAGAGTAAAATGCGCATTTCCGCTTTGAACATGAATTAAATCAAGCTCCAAAACTAAATTCTGATCTTGTAGAGGAGAATTGGTAATTTCAACACCAGAATCGATAACACTTATGGTGTGATTACCTGATCCTTGTTTTATCAGAAGATAATCACCGCGCTGTTCTGCAAAATTAGTATGCAACCTAAAATGTAAACTCCCTGAAAGATCATTGATCTCAAGTTTAGAGTAATGTGGATTAAACACGGTAGAAGTAAAAATAACACGACCATTCCCACTCAGATTCTCAATCAAAGAACTTTCACCATCTATATTAGAGGCAATCGCGTACAATTTTGTATCTCTGCCATTTAAGACAATTTTTTCTACTTCAGTACGAGATTGCTCTGCACCAGCATAAAGATAAATCCGTCCAGAATCATTAACCGTTGTCTTTCCTTCCAATGTTGCGCCACCATGTAACCATGATTGTGCTTGATCCTTAACGGTTAAATCTTTTACATAACCTCCTAAATCTATTGCCTGAAAAGCAGTCCCTTCTAAAAGAACGCCAATCGCGATTCCTCCCGCTAAAACATGTTGCTGTCCACCAGAAAAGACCTTCGTATCAAAGGCAAAACTGCTATACTCGTCTAGATCCTCTTCTCCATAAAGATTTTGTATCCCTCCTTCCATGATCTGTGTGTTAAAAACCTCTCCATCACCATACACATTCTGATATCCTCGCACTCCATTCTCACCAGAAACGATAGTGTCATAGGCGCTGCTCCTCACCGTCGCACCTTTAATATCAGACTTTCCTGAAACAAATTGCTCACCTCCGTAAATTTTAGCCCCTTCAGCTTTTCCCCCCTCTTTAACCTTTTGTTGCCCACCTTTATGAACAATAGTATCCTGTGAAAGACCCTGTGTTTTAATAAGCTCAGTGCCACCTCTTTGAATTGTCGTATACAAGCTAAAACCACCGCTATAAACGGAAAGCTTTCCACCATCTTTAACTGTATTACTAATTGAAGTTTCTCCATTGCTATCAACTTCCTTGCTACTCGTGTCAAAGCTAGGATCTGCAATAGAAATAGTTGTTCCTTGATCAATTGTGAGTTCTGTAAGTAAATCACTTGATGAACCAGTATATGGTTTCAATACACTATCAAAAACTTGAGAAGTTGTCTCATCAATGGTGTGGTTTGCATCTAAGTACCAAATTTTACCAGTACCCTTATTGTTTCTATGTTTCAAACTGTACCGATAGGTTCCGGCATCAACAGTTCCGATTTTTTCACCAAAAGTGTTTGTCAGAGTAAAATGGGCATTTCCGCTGCGATCAGTAATTAATTTAAGCTTTTTGTAAGAAGAATTTGTAATTTCACGCCCAGAATCAGCCACACTTATTGTGTGAGAACCAGAGCCCCTTTTTTTAATCACAAGATAATCACTAAGCTGCTTGGCAAAATTGACATTAAAATCGAAATGTAAAGAACCTGAAAGATCATCGATATTAAGCTGTGAATAATGCTTATTAGTCCCTAAAGACGTAAAAATAACTCTCCCATTTCCTTTTAAATTCTTAACATTAATCTCAGTTTTTTTGCCGTTATCTTCAGACGCAATAATGTATAGTTTGCTATCTTCTCCATTTAAATTAAGATTTTCTACTTCCGTAACAGCTTCACCATTTCCAGCATAGAGATAGAGGTTGCCAAAATCATTAACATTTGTATTTTCACCTAATATCGCACCAGCAAAACCCCATGACCTTGCTTGATGATTAATAGTTAGATTATCCGCATATCCAGAATCATATATATTCTGAATAGCTCTATCGTATAAAGTAACTTCACTCGCATTCCCTCCTGCAAAGATATTCTGCATACCATTTTTAAAAAGTTCAGTACTCAGTGCAAAAGCCCCCTCATTAATTGTAAAATCTTCATCTTCTATATCGGCTGTATCAGCATCTTCTGAGAAACCGTTATGAAAATTCTCTTTACCATCAAGATTCTGGATACCTCCTTTCATAACCTTTGTGTCAACAGCCATCCCCCCACTATAAACACTTTGTATTCCTGGCATTCCATCTGCAGCATGAATTTCAGTGCCATAAGCACTACTTTCCTTATCTTTTCGCGACAAACTAGATCCAAGGCTTCCCTTACCAAAAATAATCTGCTCGCCACCATGGATTTGAGCCCCTTCTGCATTTGCACCACTCTCAACAATTTGTTTCCCCCCTTTTTTAACAGTAGCATATTCTGAAATGCTCAAGTTTTGGACAAACTCAATCCCACCATGCTCAATTGTCGTATCCCTGCTAACACTTGCTGCATCAATGTAGAGTTTTCCCCCTTCTCTAACCGTATTATTAATGGAATAAGCTGCATCTTTATAGTTAAAGCTATTTATTTCAGAACCTTCAGAGTCACGGTTAGTAATATAGATCGTAGCACCATCGCTTATTATTGAATTTGTGAGTACTTCAAAGAATAGCTTTTCTAATCTCTTCCTTTCCTCTTCTGAAAGATCACTTCCTTCTACTGTCTGTTTATTCTCTATCTTTTTTGATCCCCCCTTTTTTTCTTTTAGTCCCCTCACTTCCGATAACAACTTTCTTGTCTCTTCTAGGTGTTCACTGATACTTACTGGTGTTAATAACTTTTCTCTTGGTGTAGCTACTCCATATGCACTCGCAATCTTGACAAAAAAACCACTGGCCATTACCGCACAAAAACTTAATTTCAATTTGCGTTGCATTATTTACACTCCATAATTTTAAATTTAAATTCTCCCATTTAGAAAAAAGTGCATAGATCAAAACAACACAACGTAATTGCTCAACCTCATGTCTTTTAAGATAGCAAAGCATTCGATGGATTAAGCTCTGACAGATCAAATATACACCATGTGTTTTAAAATGCATGCACAACTAAAAGATTTAATTTGTTTTAGATACACTTTAAAAGTGTTATAATTGCATCCATGAAAAATATTTTTAATATTTTGAGACACTAAACACTGATCTACGAATAAGATTGATTCCTTAATAGATAAAAATGGCATTAAACTTTAAAGGAAACAGCAATGTGAATGAGAGCTGCGTTTATGGCCACCTATTGCCATCTTCTACAGCATTTAAAGCAGTGTCTTTATTTTATTCAATATGGATAATATATAGACCACTTATTCATACCCATCAGTCCATAATCATTGTTCTAATATATAACGAAGTGTCATAATATTGACTCGACACCGATTTGAAATTTCTATAGTTATAGTCAGTTAACTCGTCATTTGATTTGTCATATACTAAAAGGGACATTCTATTCATGTCTATAAACTCAGAAATGAAAGCTACAAGCAACAGAAACTCCCCTCGTCGGATTTTATTTGCAAGCCTTATTGGCCCAACAATTGAATTCTTTGATTTTTATGTCTTTGGCACTGCCGCAGCTCTTATATTTCCTCATGTGTTTTTTCCAACACAAAATGATCAAATTGCTATTTTACAATCTTTCCTAATATTTGGAGCAGCCTTTTTTGCCCGCCCTTTTGGATCAGTTGTTTTTGGACATTTTGGAGATAAAATTGGAAGAAAAGCAACACTTATCGCTTCTCTTCTCACAATGGGTCTTTCAACAGTCATTATTGGTTTTCTTCCTACTTATGAAATAGCTGGGTGGTTTGCCCCTTTCCTCTTAACCTTGTGCCGTATTGGACAGGGAATTGGATTAGGAGGAGAATGGGGAGGAGCTGTTTTGCTCGCAACAGAAAATGCCCCTCCAGAAAAGCGCGGCTGGTATGCAATGTTCCCCCAATTAGGCGTTTCAATAGGTTTGTTTTTATCTATTGCTGTTTATTTGGGTCTGCTGCATTTCCTTGATCGTGAAGAACTTTTAGCCTGGGGATGGCGTATTCCTTTTATTGCTTCAGTTGTTTTTATGATTATAGGATTATGGGTCCGTCTTTCAATCAATGAAACTGTTCAATTCAAAAAAACTCTTGAAAGTAAAAAACATGTCAAAGTTCCTATCATAGATGTCTTTTTAAAATGTCCACGAATCCTATTTCTTGGAATATTTTCTGGTATGGCAACTTTTGTTTTGTTTTACTTGGTTACTACATATTTGTTAAGCTATTCAACAAACCATTTGCAATTGCCATTTCATCAAGCTCTTCAAATCGAAATTGTCGGTGCTATTTTTTGTGGGATTTTTACTGTCATCACGGGAAGACTCGCTGACCGTATTAGACGTAGAACTTTGATGATTTGGATTACAATCATCACCGGTATTTATTCTTTCGCAATTCCTTATTTCTTAAATTCTGGAGTTATAGGAGTCCTTGCAATGTCTGTTATCGGTTTGTCTCTCATGGGAATGATATACAGTCCTCTTGGTGCTGTTTTGGCTTCACCATACCCAACAGCAATTCGATATACCGGTTCTTCTATTACTTTCAATTTATCTGCTATTATAGGAGCATCTCTCGCGCCTTATATTGCAGAATATCTGGTGCAACATTTCGATACATCTTATATCGGTTATTATTTGCTTCTTGCTTCTTTTATTTCACTGATTTGCTTCGTCGGATTTACAGATGATGAAATATCCAACTAAAATATAATAACGAAGAATAAAATAAGGACTGGCGGCAAAAATGCTGCCAGTTTCGTTTTTAAAGACAGGGGTTGAGGTATTTTCCACCACAATATTCCTGCAAACAAGGCACTCAAAAAGAAAAATAAAAAATCTGCAATATTGCTTATATAAGAAACAGCAAACATTTCTGATAAGATATGCGTTGTCCCCAACCATGAAACGCAAAAGAAGGCCAACATCACAGCCCATAAAACAAGCAAAATTCGATCAATAATTATCATTATGGCGTTTCGTTTTTTTAATTATAGTCCATATATTTAACATGCCTAAAAGAAAAATCACAATAAAAACCCAACGCCCTCCCCCTGAGCCTTCCGTAATAAAAAGTGCAGGATTTACTATTCCCAGTAATCCTATAAAAATCAGAACAATAGATACAAGACGCATTAAACCTGTTTTTCCCAGCGATAATCTTCAGTCTGTTGCCAATACGTTAAATTATGATTTTCCATTTTATATTTTTTCCACTGTGCACGAACGAGATTCAACTGCTCTTCACTTCTACCATCAAATATCACGACAAGCCGTTGATAAGCATCAATATCCGAACAAACAGCTCCCTCTATGAGAAAACGAATCTTTGAATCATTCGGATTTTCTTGTCCTGTCGTAAGAAATACAGGCTGAAAGTTTGGATATTGATCACACTCCGTTCCATGTCCAATAAATGATTCATCAGTATAAACCCATAAATGTATATCTATAGAATCGCGTTGTTCTTTACTCACACACTGTATTGTTACTTTACCAAAACGAGCCAATGCACGCTCCACAAGCGTCGGCAAAATATCCTTCAGCGTTGACTGCGTCAAATGATAGAATAAAATATCCAATCTCTTAAGCCTTCATCATTCTTTATAAAAAGCTAACATCTTTTTAAAAAAACTTCTATATCCCTAATACAAAGGAAACGGTTCAAGATATAAACCCTCTTTTTTGATTGAGATGCATTATCTTTTTGCACGTGTCTTTAAAAGACAAAAATTTTTATCTTCAACGTTAATAAAAAAGTTTTTTAAGTTATTTTCTAGATTCTTTGTAGACTATAGTTGAAAATAAAATATAATGTACGGAAAATTTAAAGAGGACCTCATAGGCAATTTTATATTATTTATTTGGTAAAAATATCCAATTCATGAAAGGGTATTTTTTCAAACTTTATTACATTTTAACCGAAAGCAGTAAGAATATTTGCTATCGAATTAAAAACTGAGGATTTTCCCCAATTTATGCGTATTATTGAGTTCTACATCCTGAAACGTGTCATTGTTTTGTTTAGTTCTGTCATGATTGCAGCAGTGGGCGTTAGTTGGACTATACAAATTCTTGCACGGATAAACTTTCTCACAACAAGTAAACAAACACTCCTCACAGTCTTACAATTTTCACTCTCATTGGTTCCTTCTGTTATTTTTGTTGTCATTCCGTTTGCATTAGTCATCGCAATTACAACCATCCTCTCAGCAATGCATCAAGACTCAGAACTTGCTGTCATCAATGCCTCTGGTTTTCCTAAAAGTACTGTTTGGAAACCTATCCTTCTTCTTGCTATTGTTGCATCCTGTATCTCCTTTTCTATAGCTAATTTTGTTGTTCCTCAAGCGCGTCTTCATATGCGACAAATGCTAGCAAGCGCTCATTTTGATCTTATTAATCTATTCATTAGTGAAGGGAGCTTCCAAAAACTCGCCAATAACCTTTACATAGAAATTGGCGAACGAAATCCAAATGGAACACTTGAACGCCTTTTCATTGCCGACCAGCGTGATCCTAAGACTGATCTTTTTTATTATGCAACAGACGCATCCATTGTGAGCAATAAAAACGGCAGTTTTCTGGTTCTCAATAACGGTGAAATAGAAAGAGTCAATCATCAAAATAACAGTGTTTCAATCGTGCAATTTAGCTCATATACTTTTAGCCTAGGAGAGTTTATCCCTAGTGATAAAACACCTACTCTTTATCCAAAAGATCGGTCTCTTTCTTATTTACAAAACCCTGACCCAAAAGATCCCTACTATCAACGAAAACCACTCCAATATAAAGCTGAATTTCACCGCAGATTAACACAATGGCTCTACCCTATTGTTTTTTCACTTATTGCATTAGCAGCAGCAGGGGATGTACGCTCCCATCGACAAGCTCGTCATTCCGCAAATATCTCGGCAATTGCCCTTTCTTTTCTGGTGTATTGGATAGGATATTTTTTCGCAGAAAAAGCAAAAAGCGATCTTGCATACGTTCCTCTCCTTTATATTATACCTATAGGAACAAGTGCATTTGTCTTTTTTATGCTTTTAACGAATCATAAAATTGGGCTTCCCACAAAAGTTAATGAGATACTTCAAATCGCTTTTCAAAAAATAATGAACAAATTTGAACATCGAAAATCTCAAGATTCCTCGGATAAAATATCATGATTGGGTGGACACTTGGACGATATTTTTTTATACGGTATCTTAAAATAACTTGTTATTTCTGGGGAAGCATTTTTGTTCTTGCTCTTTTAATCGATTTCACAGAGAATTCCGGTAGGCTATCTTCCCTTCCGCATTATACAGCAAAAGATGCATTTTTCCTCTCTGTTTTACGCATCCCTTTTATCATGCAACAACTTATCCCTTTCATTGCACTCTTTTCTGCAATGGCAACGCTTATCTCGCTCAACAAAAAACTTGAACTTGTGGTGACTCGTTCAATCGGTGTTTCTGCATGGCAATTTCTTATGCCAGCTTGTTTTGGAGCTTTTCTTTTAGGATTATTTTCAATTCTTCTCATTAATCCACTTGCTGCATGGGGATTTTCTCAAGCAGAAAAAAAGATGACTGAATGGCGCAATCACAATGTACTAACACCTCTTCACAATACAAGTATCCACTGGTTAACACAACGTACAAATTTAGGCAGAACAACCATTGGTGCTAAATCTATCACCGATCAAGGACTTTCTCTTCTCGATGCCACCTTTGTACAATACAATGACAATGCAACCGTTAAAAATTGGATTAACGCCCCAAAAGCAACCTTGACTAATGGATTTTGGCTATTAACAAATGGAACAATCTATAAAATAGGGCATCCTCCTGAAAAAATTACCGTGTTGCAAATAAAAACCAATCTAAAACCTGAATTTTTAACGGAACGTTTAGTGAATCCCGCAACTATTCCATTTTACCAATTGCCAAAAAAAATTATGATTGCACGTTCATTTGGCTATTCTGCTCATAATTTTGATATGTATTTCCAATCTTTGATTGCATTACCGGCATTGCTTGTGGCAATGACCCTCATTGCAGCAACTGTATCTTTAAATTTTACACGTTTTGGGCAATCTAGAACGTTGATTCTTGGTGGCGTAATAGCTGGGTTTATGCTTTATGTTATTTCCGTACTTGTTCAAGCTTTCGGTAATGCTGGATATATTCCACCAATTATTGCAGCTTGGACACCCGTTGTTATTGCGTTATTCTTAGGAATCTCTTTTTTACTTCATAAAGAGGATGGCTAAGTGAAAGCATTAACACTTAAAAAAACTATTTTAACAAAATTAAGTGCTCTCGCTTTTAAAAGTGTTGTGGGGGTTATTTTAGGAGGTGCTTTATCTTATTGTGCGCACGCTCAAAGCCTTCAATCTCCTTCTCAAAGTCGCATTCAAAATCCGGAACCTCCTCTTTTGCTCTCTGCGGATGAACTCATCTACAATCGTGATGAAAACACTGTTTCTGCACACGGTAATGTCCAAATCGAATATGATGGCAATAAAGTTGTCGCTCAAAAAATTATTTACAATCAAAAAACAGGACGGCTTATAGCACAAGGGAACGTTGAAATTACTCAAAAGGATGGTAATAAAATTTATTCCAACCAAATTGATATGACCAAAGATCTTGGCGAGGGTTTTGTAAACGCCTTACATATTGATACAGCCAACAATGTTCACTTTTCAGCCCAAAATGCTACACGCAAACACAATCACATAACAGTCTTTGAAAATGCAACCTATACAGCCTGTGAACCTTGCTCTTATAAACCAGATCGAGACGTCCTATGGAAAATTAAAGCAAGAAAGATCATATGGAATAATAGCGTCAAAAAAATTCGGTTTGAAAATAGCAGTTTTGAAGTTTTTGGTGTACCGATTATAAAATTTCCAAATTTTGAGATCTATGATCCAACTGTCAGGCGTGCTAGCGGTCTGCTTACTCCTCATTTTTTTTATACTGATTATCTCGGTATGGGGATAAAGAATTCTTATTTCTGGAATCTCGCCCCCCATTATGATTTTACCCTTTCTTCTACGGTTTATACCCAACAAGGGCTTTTAACCGAAGGGGAATGGCGTCAGCGTTTAAAAACGGGCCGTTATAACATTCGCTTTGCTCATATATATCAAATGAAACCGCATAGATTTGATAATGATACGATTGATGCCCAACATAAAAACCGTTATATGCTGGCGACAAAGGGGGATTTTCGTATTAACTCACACTGGACTTATGGATGGGATATTCTTGCACAATCGGATCGGCATTTTAGTCGTGCCTATAAACTTGAAAACTATAACAATCCTACACAACTTTCTCAGATCTATTTGAATGGTCTTGCAGGAAAAAATTATTTTGATATGCGTTTTTATCATTTTAAAGTTCAAGATTCAATACTGAATGATCCTCATTATGAACGTCACTCTCGACAAGCGTGGGTCTTACCACGCATCGATTATTTTTTCACACCAGATGAACCCATTTATAATGGAGAGCTTACCTTCCATAGTAATATGCAATCAGTTTATCGTCGCCATGCTGACTTCAGTTCACCCGACCAGAACGGAAACCCTCTCAACACAGTAAAACTTTCTGGTATGGCTGGAAATAGTTTGCGTTTAACAAACGAGCTTCAGTGGAAAAAGCGCTTCAACACGCACAACGGACTCATCTTAACCCCTCTTCTCTCTCTACGAGCTGATATCATTACAACCAATGCAAGCGAAAATCACACAGATTCTATAGAAAACAATGCCTTATCCGCAATTCATGGTTCAGCAATTCGTGGCATGGCAACAGCAGGGTTGGAACTACGTTATCCCTTCCTCATTACAGCTGATCATTCTACACATATTATAGAACCAACTGCACAAATTTTTATACGCAATAATGAACAATCTATTGGACAAATTCCTAATGAAGATGCTCAAAGCTTTGTCTTTGATGCAACCACTCTCTTTCAACGAGACAAATTTTCTGGTTATGATCGTGTAGAAGGTGGTACAAGAGCCAATATAGGTATAAGATATTCTGGAAGCCTTAATGATAATTGGTCTCTTTATGGTCTCATTGGACAATCCTTCCATCTAGCAGGAAAGAATTCTTTTGCAGAAAAGGACTTTATCAATGTCGGTACTCATTCTAGCTTAGAGGCAAAACGTTCAGACTATGTTGCAATGTTTGGTACAACCCATAAAAGTGGTTTTTCCTTAGAAACGCGTGGACGCTTTGACAAAAAAACAGGAAAAATCCGCCGTAGTGAAATCGAAGCATCACAAAAATGGCAAAATTTTTGGGCGGCTCTACAATATGCCTATATCGCAAAGCAACCAGATTATGAATATTCTCAAGAGCGCCAAGAAATTTCTTTTCAAACAGGACTTAAATTAGCAGATTATTGGTCCATTAATAGCAACGCCGGTTATGATTTAGTATCTGGTACATTTATAAAGCGAGGAATTAGCTTGAGTTATATGGATGAATGTTTCGGGTTAACATTCGGTTATCAACAGGTAACGAATCCAGGCAGGAAAGCACCCTTGCAAAACTTTAATTTCTCTCTTTCATTGCGTACGATTGCAGATATCGGAAAAAAGATAGATTAATTTATAAAGGGAATGTATCAGTCATTTAACTTATCATTGTTTTTATGAAAGAAAGCGTGTATTTTAAGTTGTTGATGAGAATTAATAAACAATGCGAAAGCCTATTTACATGAATAAATTGAAAAAGCGTTTTCTTGCTTTATTTTATATTGCATCTTTGAGCGTAAGTAGCCTGCTAATAAATGGATTTTTGATTCCGACAGTCTTTGCGCAGACTTCTATTGTTGTTACAGTTAATGGCAACCCCATCACAAATTATGATATACAAAGACGCCTTGCTTTTCTCAGGCTACAACAAAAGCAAGGCAATTTGGTGGCACAGGCTAAAAAAGAGCTTATTGATGAAAAGCTAAAAAATATTGAAATAAAACGTCGTAATATTGAAGTAAGCAATGATGAAGTTGATAGAGCTTTTGAGAATTTTGCGACACAAAATAATATGACGATTGATCAGCTCAACCAGATTCTGATCCAAACTGAGATCACAGTGCAACACTTTAAAGATTACATCCGTGGACAAATAGGATGGGGGCGTCTTGTTAGCGCACGCTATCAAGCTGAAACAGGTATGATTAGCGAACAAGAAGCTGTACGCAGAATATTAAAAAATGGTGGTGTAAAACCTTCAACCAACGAATATACATTACAGCGAATTGTTTTTGTCATTCCTGCACATCGTCGTTCAGAGATCTTTGAAAGACGTCAAAGAGAAGCAAGTAATTTTCGCGCACATTTCCGTGGATGTGCCAATGCTCACAATCAAGCAAGAGGTATTTTAGACGTTACTATCCGCCACTTAGGAAAGTTTCTGGAGCCACAACTTCCTAATGCATGGGAACAAGCTATTCTTGAAACGCCTGCTGGAAAAATGACAAAATTACAAGAAACATCTGATGGAATCGAAGCAATTGCTGTCTGCAAAATAAAAAGAGTTTCTGATGATTATGTCGCTCGACTGATATTTTCTCTTCAAGATAGTAAAAAAAGAAGCCCGCAAAAACTTGAAGAATTAAGCGACAAATATTTAGAAGAACTGCGCCGAGTGGCACGCATTCAAAATTCATAATGGCTGCTCTTATTGTTAGCGGTGGTGATCCTGCCGGAATTGGTCCTGAAATAGTACTAAAAGCGTGGAATTTGCGTGTTACGCGCCAAATTCCACCTTTTGTACTTCTTGCTGATCCAGATGTTATTCGTTCGCGCGCTCGTTTTTTACAGATTGATGTTGAGGTGCAATCTGTTTTAATCAATAATCCTGCAAAAAATTTTCAAAAAGCTCTTCCTATCATACCGTTAAAAAACAAACAAAGTGATCAATTAGGTATACCTTCATCGAAAAATACAGCTGGAATTATTGAAGCAATTAAACGCTGTGTTCAATTGATTCAAAATGGCCATGCATGTGCACTTATCACTTGTCCTATTGCAAAAAAGAGTCTTTATGATGCCGGTTTTCGATTTCCAGGTCATACAGAATTTTTAGCCGATTTAGCCCATAAAGCTTTTCATAAATGTTATCATCCAGTTATGATGTTAGCAGGACCCCGATTAAAAACAGTACCAATAACTGTTCATATTCCATTTAAAAATGTTCCTTCACAGCTTACCCGTGATTTAATTATTCAAACGGTACTTACTACTGAATATGACTTAAAAACAAGGTTTAAAATAACGTCACCCCGACTAGCTGTTGCTGGTCTTAATCCTCATGCTGGAGAAGGAGGTGCAATGGGAAAAGAAGATATTGAAGTTATCACTCCTGCTATTGAATATCTTAAAAAGAAAGGACTCAATATTGCAGGCCCGCTGCCTGCCGACACAATGTTCCATGAATGCGCAAGAAAGGCATATGACGTTGCCATTTGTATGTATCATGATCAAGCCCTTATCCCTGTTAAGACATTAGACTTTGACAGTACTGTTAATGTCACGTTAGGTCTACCTTTTATTCGCACATCTCCAGATCACGGAACTGCTTTTGACATTGCTGATAAAGGGATAGCCTCTCCTGAAAGCTTTATTGCTGCTCTTAAACTTGCAAATCAACTTGCAAAAAATAGTTTAAACCCATGCCAATAGATAATCTCCCTCCTCTGCGTGAGGTCATTGATATATATGGATTACAAGCGCATAAATCTTTGGGGCAGAATTTTCTTTTTGATCTTAATTTAACATCTAAAATTGCTCATCAAGCAGGCAATATAGAAGGAAAACCTGTTCTTGAAATTGGTCCTGGTCCTGGAGGTCTCACACGTGCCTTGCTAGCAAAGGGTGCCATTGTAACAGCAATAGAACGCGATGAGCGCTGCATACCGGCTCTCTTAGAAATAGAAAAACACTATCCTAAAAAATTAAAAGTTATTTGTAATGATGCACTGAAGCAAGATTTCTCAAAACTCTTTGAAACAAGCCCTGTAAAACCGCGCATTATTGCAAATCTTCCCTATAATATTGGGACACAACTCTTATTAAATTGGCTTTTGACTGAACCATGGCCTCCTTTTTATGAATCAATGACATTGATGTTTCAACGTGAAGTTGCCAAACGGATTACAGCTAAACCTCAATCTACTCATTATGGACGTCTTAGTGTCTTAACTGGCTGGCGTACCACTGCTAAAATTGCTTTTGATGTCCCCCCTCAAGCCTTCATACCAATACCTAAAGTAACGTCTTCCGTTGTTCATATTATTCCGCGAATACAACCTCTTTCCTGCTCTGCACAAAAACTAAGCCTCGTCACAAAAACCGCCTTTGGGCAAAGACGAAAAATGCTTCGTCAAAATCTCAAAATACTTGGAGGTGAAGAGCTATTAGAAAAAGCTGGAATTGATGGAACGCGCCGTGCTGAAACGCTCTCGATTTCTGAATTTGTAACTTTAGCGCATCTAGTGCTCTAAAAAATGCACTTTGTGTTATAAAACCTTTTTTAATCACAACATTTATCGATTTTTTCAG
This sequence comes from Bartonella sp. AP9QHHD, assembly GCF_042195625.1. NCBI lineage: Bacteria > Pseudomonadati > Pseudomonadota > Alphaproteobacteria > Hyphomicrobiales > Bartonellaceae > Bartonella > Bartonella sp. AP9QHHD. Next base: position 16,028 of record NZ_JBHIOP010000025.1, read on the forward strand.
CAATAAGCCCATCAACAAAAGAGCCAAGATAAGAACAACGCTCACGTTTTACGGTTTCAGCTAAATAAATTGATTTAATAAAAGATAAAGACTGATCTAAATCTTCGTTAATCACAACATAATCATAAGAAAGCCAATGCTTTAACTCCGTTCGTGCATTTTCCAATCGCAAATTGACAGTATCTTGACTATCTTCTGCTCGACGATGTAAACGCGAAACAAGCTCTTTCATTGATGGTGGAAGAATAAAAACAGATACAGTGTCTCCTAGCATCTTTTTTTGCAGCTGCTCGGTACCTTGATAATCAATATCAAATAACATATCTTGGCCAGCATTCAATGCGCTTTCAACAGTTTCACGTAAAGTGCCATAATAATTTCCGTGAACTTCTGCCCACTCAATAAATTCATCCCTATCACGCTTATATTCAAACTCTTCTTTTGAAATAAAGTAATAATGCAGCCCATCTACTTCACTAGGACGCCTTTTCCTTGTAGTCATACTTACGGAAAGCTCTAATTGTCCCTCTTTTAGAAGTAATCGAGAAATTGTTGATTTACCAGCACCTGAAGGCGAAGAGAGAATAAATAAAAAACCGCGGCGTTGATTCATTTTTATAGTACTCAATTTACTTTCAAAGACTGTCATTACATCACTCTACTTTGTTCATAAATGTTTCTCCAAAATTTGAATTATACATTATCTCAACCTCTCTCCTAATCAATGTGTTTTCTTAGCAATTCTCAATGTTATTCTGCTCTTTTTTGAGATAAGGTATTAGCAGTATATTCACTTCTTTCTTAAATATTTTTATCCATACGCCAACCCCACTTGTGACAGACAAGAAAATGATTTTTTATCATTCTCATAAAAAGTTTAAATAGAAAAATTTTACTATAATTGGGATTCTCATTTACGATGCAAAAAGATGTGTTATCACTATAAATTCAATGTTTTGCCTTTAATTCTCGCCACTTGCGAACATTCATATTATGTTCCTCTAAAGTTCGAGAAAAAACATGCCCTCCTGAACCATCAGCAACAAAATAAAGTGCATCACTGCTTGGTGGATGTGCCACCGCTTTTAAAGAATCTCGACCTGGATTTGCAATAGCCGTTGGGGGCAAACCATTAATTTTATAAGTATTATATGGTGTTTCCTTCTCAAGATCTGAACGATAAATTGCACGACCGGATGGTTTTCCTTTTCCTCCGAAGAGACCATAAATTACTGTTGGATCCGATTGAAGACGCATATGCTTTATAAGGCGGTTATAAAATACCGCAGCAACCATTGGTCTTTCTGCTGCAATTCCCGTTTCTTTCTCAACAATTGAGGCTAATATAACAAATTCATCAATTGATTTAATGGGTAAATCAGGTGAACGCGTAGCCCATATAGCATGAATTAATTTTGTCTGTCCTTCACGCAACCTGTTTACAATCTCTTTACGCGTTGTTCCCCGAATAAAACGAACAGTATCCGTCATTAAATAACCTTCTGGAGGCAAAATTTTTGGAAGGTCTCCAATCAAAATTTCATTCGCAGCTAATCGATCGAAAACTTGCTGAACCGTTAAACCTTCAGGTACTGTAAATGTATACTCTATAGATTTTCCTTTCACAAGAATATCCATAATATCCTGCATCGAAGCATGAGCCGGAATTAAATATTCACCAGCCTTCAGATGCGTTGTTTTTTGGTGATAACCAACCCCATAAACAAAAATATCTGATGATCGAATGAAACCGCGTTTTTCTAGCAATGAAGCAATTTCACGAATTCCGGTACCAGGATGGATAAGAACAATTTGTTCTTCCTCAATTTTTCCCTTTTCTTCAAAAATACTTTTTCCAATATAAAGAGGAATACTTATGGCAAAAAGAATAATCACAATCAGCATAAGAAAAAAATGACCGAGAATGACCAACGGATTACGGACGATAGATGATTTCTTTCGTTTTTTATGTATTAACATGTCATAACTATCTGCTAAATGATTCGAAGAGGAATCACTTACGTCCTTTAATGATTTTCCATTTTTCACATCGGACATAACCCCTCAATAGCGATTAAGGATAATATTATAATTTCTTATTCACCTTATAATAAAGTAGAAAACTCAAAAGCAAAAATTAAATAAAAATACTTATTATCCCCTAAAACGTCGCATCACCAACGATGCATTTGTCCCACCAAATCCAAAAGAATTAGAAAGAATCGTATCAATCTTTCGTTCACGCGGTTTGTGTGGTACAAGATCGATTTTTGTTTCAATCGATGGATTGTCAAGATTAAGTGTCGCTGGGGCTATATTATCCCGTATAGCTAAAATAGAAAAAATAGCCTCAGCAGCACCGGCTGCACCAAGTAAATGCCCGATAGATGATTTCGTTGATGACATAGAAACTTGTGGTGCATAACTCCCTAAAACACGCTCAACAGCCGCTAGCTCTATGGAATCAGCCATCGTAGATGTACCATGAGCATTAATATAATCAAGTTCACTTACATTCACTTGTGCACGCTTAAGAGCAGCTATCATACTACGCTGAGCCCCTTCACCACTTTCTGAAGGCGCTGTAATGTGGTAAGCGTCACCAGATAAACCATAGCCAATAACCTCAGCATAAATACGCGCTCCTCGTTTTTTGGCATGTTCCAGCTCTTCTAAAACAACAACAGCTGCTCCTTCCCCCATCACAAAACCATCACGATCAGTATCATAAGGACGTGACGCCCGTTCAGGATCATCATTGCGACAAGTGGAAAGAGCTCTACAAGCTGCAAAACCTGCAAGAGATATCCGATTTATTGGAGATTCGGTTCCCCCTGCCACCATGACATCTGCATCACCAAACATAATCAAACGTGCCGCATCACCAATCGCATGCGCCCCTGTTGAACAAGCCGTTACAACAGAATGATTAGGCCCCCGTAAACCATATTGAATAGACACATAACCAGAAGCAAGATTAATCAAACGACCCGGAATAAAAAAAGGAGAAACACGACGTGGGCCCTTATCACGAAGCGTATAACCAGCTTCAACAATACCCTCAACTCCCCCAATTCCCGAACCAATTAACACGCCTGTACAAATCTGATCTTCATCACTCTTAGGAAACCATTCGGCATCTGCAAGCGCTTGGTTAGCAGCTGCCATTGCATAAACAATAAATGCATCAACTTTACGTTGCTCTTTAGGTTCCATATACAAATCAGCATTATAAGTCCCCTCTGTTCCATCCCCTAAGGGGATACGCGCAGCAATCTGGCATGGCAAATCTGACACATCAAACTCAGTGATACGTCGGACACCACTTCTTCCTTCAAGAAGTCGTTTCCAACTATATTCAGTATTACCAGCTAATGGAGATACCAACCCTAAACCAGTAACAACAACACGCCTCATAACTTCTAACCTTGAACTAAACTTCACCTCTCAAAGCTCTCTTTTCAAAAGAGCTCCGAAGAATATAGGCAAAAGCAATTTATGCCTTTGCCCTTTAGTAATCACGCAGAAGCTTTATCAATGAACTTGACTGCATCGCCAACTGTGAAAATCGTTTCAGCAGCTTCATCTGGAATTTCTACCCCAAACTCTTCTTCAAAAGCCATAACGAGTTCAACCGTATCAAGGCTATCAGCCCCTAGATCATCGATAAAGCTTGCATTTTCTACAACTTTATCAGCATTAACCCCAAGATGTTCCACGATAATTTTCTTAACGCGCTCTACTGTATCACTCATGTTGAAATCCTCGAATTTATATTTTCCTATAATTTGGTTAACTATATCGGTTCATCTAATCAAGCAATAGATGCATTACTTTAAAAGATTTTAGTAATGATTTAAAACATCCTGTGGATATCCCCTACAAAATGAACCAATCTGACATTCCGACATCAATTGATCAACGACCATATTAAAGAAATAGATGCATCTATCCATTTCAATCGTTACTATCTAAAATAATACAACTCATAAATCAATGTGGAATAAAATAAATACTCAAATCATTGCCATTCCACCATTGATATGGAGTGTTTGACCTGTCGTATAGGCTGCTTCATCGCTTGCTAAATAAACAGCAGCAGCGGCTATTTCTTGCCCACTTCCCATACGTTTCATCGGAATCGCAGCCATAATGGCTTCTTTTTGCTTTTCATTAAGCTTGTCTGTCATTGCGGATTTAATAAATCCTGGAGCAATACAATTGACAGTGATGTTTCGCGAAGCAATTTCTTGTGCCAATGCTTTAGAAAAACCTATCAAGCCTGCTTTTGCAGCACAATAATTCGTTTGTCCAGGGTTTCCCACAACACCAACAACAGATGTAATGTTGATAATCCTTCCATAACGGCGGCGCATCATAGAATGTATTAATTCACGCGTCAAAAGAGAAGCAGCTGTTAGGTTAACTTCTAAAACATCATCCCAGTCTTTATCTTGCATACGCACAAAAAGACCATCCCTAGTGATTCCCGCATTGTTAACCAAAATATCGACGCCATCCATTTTTCTCTCTGCAACTTCAGCCAATTGTTTAATCGATTGGCGTTCAGAAAGATTAGCGGGAAATACAAAAACATTCTGCCCTAATTCTGCCGCCACTTCTCTGAGCTTTTCTTCACGTGTTCCATGAAGTCCAACAATAGCTCCTTGTGCATGAAAGCAGCGTGCAATTGCCTCACCAATTTCTCCCGAAGCCCCCGTTACAAGAGCTTTACGCCCTGTTAATCTAAACATTTTTAAACTCCTTATAGATTAAACGCCAAGCATGCCTAGCGCTGATTCTATTTCATCAACTGTTCCAATTGTTACCCCCTTTATATCTTTGTTAATACGACGCGTTAAACCTGTTAATACTTTTCCAGAACCAACTTCAAAAAGCGTATCAACCCCATTCGCAGCGATCCATTCTATTGTTTCACGCCATCGCACCCTCCCAGTCACTTGTTGAACAAGAAGAGTAGTAATACGCTCTGGATTGCTCTCAGGTGCAACAGAAACATTGGCAATCAAAGGAACAATAGGGGACATTTTGTTAACAGTCAAAAGTGCTTTCTTCATGGCATCAGCAGCAGGTTGCATTAAAGATGAATGAAAAGGTGCAGAAACAGGAAGAAGAAGTGCACGTTTTGCACCTTTTGTTGATGCAATCTCTACCGCTGCCTCAACTGCTTTTGCTTTACCGGAAATAACAATTTGCCCACCACCATTATCATTAGCAATCTGACATAGTCCTTCTCCAGAAACAGTTTCACAAATTTCTTCCACAATGTGCTCTTCTAAACCAATTAATGCAGCCATAGAACCTTCACCAACCGCGACAGCAGCCTGCATAGCATTGCCACGAATACGCAAAAGTCTTGCCGTATCTGTGAGAGTAAATGTACCAGCAGCACAAAGAGCCGAATATTCGCCTAAAGAATGACCAGCAACAAACCTTACCTTTTCTTCTATACGAAGCCCTAATTGTTTCATCACACGAATGACAGCCATAGATACAGCCATTAATGCCGGTTGTGCATTTGCTGTTAACGTTAAAACATCTGCTGGTCCTTCAAAAATGATCTTTGATAATTTCTCACCCAAAGCATCATCAACTTCCTCGAAAACCATCCGTGCGACAATAAATTGCTCTGCAAGCGCTTTCCCCATACCAACAAGTTGACTCCCCTGCCCTGGAAAAATAAAAGCTGCACCCATTTATCAACTCCTAAAACTGTACAATTAAATTATTTTCTTTTGACCTTATTCATCCGCACAAATCAATATAAAGCCCTTTATTTAAAACGAATACCACACCTAAAATTATATTTTAAGGGCGGAATTTGATATAAAAACTTAGGAAAATAGGGTGCTATAAACTGAATAACACCCAAACTTATGAGACTTCCTAAAAGTGCACCTGCTAAAATATCAAAGGGATAATGTACACCCACAAAGATGCGCGCCCAACAGATCAAACACAAAAATACGGTGGCAAATTTAAAAGTAACTTTGTATCGGTAAAAATAAAAGTTAGCTGCATAAGATGCAATGGTCAAGGCATGATTACTAGGAAAAGAAGCTGTTGCACGATGTTGAATAAGCGGTGTCGTCAGCCCTACCACGAATGGGCGAGGATGAAAATAAAAAAGAGAAATGAGATAACCTATGAAAAGAGATGCACAAATACTCATGCAAATGCTTAGCACAACACACCGTTCCCTCTCCCCACCACAAAACCACAACGCACAAAGATGGAGAGGAATAATATAAATTAAAAACTTTGCACAAAAAATACTAAACAAAACTACAATCGACCAAGCTTGATGATTGCCGACAAACATTTCAAAGAGTGTAACATCAATCTGGTTTAAAAAGTCCATTTTTCCCTCCTTTGCCTTTATATTACAGTATTATCTTTTTGTAGAAGAAGGAAATATATCAAGATTTAACAAATCAATTTTTTTGTGTGCATAAACTTGCTATTTTAAAAGATAACCTGTAGATATGAAATATTCGTTGCCGGCACTTTAGCTGGAGGTTGAACGGAGGGCTGTAAAATATCAGTAGGAAATACAATGTTTCCGGCCTCCCGTATCTCCGCTCTGAGATGTCTCGAATTGTAAACGCGTCCTTTCTTCTTTGGATTTCCAAAAAAGACAAGTCGCAGAGGCTTTGCGCTAAAACCGGTGAAATTTAATTGAAGAAAGGCAAAACAATGGCTCTTTATGAACATATGTTCCTTGCCCGACAAGACATTGCACCGCAGCAAGTTGATGAACTTTTGAGTCTCTACAAAGGTGTCATTGAAACGCATGGTGGAAAAGTTGGGCGTATAGAAAATTGGGGACTTCGTCCTCTTGCTTACCGTATTCGTAAAAACCGTAAAGCTTATTATGTCTTAGTCAATATTGATGCACCAGCTTCAGCAATTGCTGAAGTGGAGCGTCAGATGCGCATCAATGAAGATATTTTGCGTTATATGACCATTCGCGTAGAAAAACACGAAAAAGAAAAATCTGCTATGCTCTCACACCTTGATCGCAATAGTCACATTGGACATGATGAAGAGCGTCCTCGTTTTCCACGTCGTCAACGTGAAAATACTATAGAAGGGGTAGAATGATGACTGATACTAATCAAAACTCTGCACGTCGCCCCTTTCATCGTCGTCGTAAAACATGTCCTTTTTCAGGGACCAATGCTCCCAAAATTGATTATAAAGACATCAAGTTGTTACAACGTTATATTTCCGAACGTGGGAAAATTGTTCCTTCACGGATTACTGCTGTTAGTCAGAAAAAACAGCGTGAATTAGCTAATGCTATCAAACGTGCTCGCTTTTTAGGCTTACTTCCGTACGTTATAAAGTAAGCAATCAATACGCTATGCAACTGGAGAGTTTCTCCAGTTGCTTTTCTTATATGGTTAAAAAATAGCTTGTTGTATCCTATGTTAAGCTATTAAATGTCAAAGTTGGGGTATTGACACGCCTCTAACTGCAGAAAGCAGGACAGCAATAAATGAAAAAAAATCGTACTTATGAGATATTAACCGGTATTTTGGCAGGATTATTTGCTGTTGTGATAGGACTGGCAATCATCAGTGTTGCAAATATCGCGCCCTTTTTTTCTCTTCTTCTTGGCTGCTTTCTTTCATTGCCAATTTTTATTGTTGCGTTCGGTCAAGGAACATTAGCCAGTCTCATCGCCCTCATAAGTGCCACTGTTGTTCTTATCATAACCACTAATACCTATATTGCTCTTGGCTTTATGTTCTTATTTTTCCTTCCTGCTGTCTATGCTTCTTGGCTTCTTGGGCTTGCACGACCAGCGCAAAAAGAAAACGAACTGATATGGTATCCATTATCATCGGTTATTTTTCATTTAACTAATTTTATCGCTCTTATAGCAACTTTCATTGGGCTCTATGTTCAAACACGTCCTTCCACACCCATCGTTGCAAAAAAAATCACCGAAAACATAGCACAAACTCTGCAACAAACACAGTCAATAAAAGAAGCCGATATACGCGCTTTTAGTGAGCTTTTAATGACGCATACAGCAACTTTTACTGCTTTTTCTTTGACTATTTATAGTTTGGTTTTTCTCATTGGTAACCTTTACTTTTCCATGATAGCAGCACAACATATGAAATGGCTGAAAAGACCCCGTGATGATTGGAGCGAAACTCTCCGCCTTCCCATTTCTGGAATTGTTATTTTCATTATTGTTTGCATAGCATCGATGGTTGAGCTGAGCGCTTCTCTTAACTTGAGTACCCGTGTCTTTAGTACTGCATACATTGTCATCATATTAATTAGCGGTCTAGCATATCTTCACAATATTACAAAAGGGGTAAACGGTCGGATTATTATACTTTCTCTTGTTTATATTGCTATTTTTACAGTCGTTTTTACTCCACCTATTGTTTTCATGATGCTTTTGATGGGAATTTGGGCTGCTATTCAATACAATTTTCAATCACGCAAAAAACTCCACTAAATTTATTTGTTCGAAAGGAAAAACTATGGATATTATTTTACTTGAGCGCATTCCTCGTCTTGGTCAGATGGGTGATATTGTCTCAGTTAAAGATGGTTATGCGCGTAATTTTCTCTTGCCTCAAGGTAAAGCTTTACGCGCAAATGAAGCTAATAAAAAACATTTTGAGGTACAACGTGCACAACTTGAAGCACGTAATCTTGAACGCAAAAGCGAAGCGCAAAAAATTGCTGAAAAACTTGATGGACAATCATTCATTGTTGTTCGTTCTGCTGGTGAAACAGGACAACTTTATGGTTCTGTGTCAACACGTGATATTGCTGAAATCATAACAGATGAAGGCTTTTCTATTGGAAGAAATCAAATCGAACTTAATCATCCAATAAAAATGATCGGTCTTCACACTATCACTCTTAGCTTACATCCAGAGGTTCAAATTTCTGTGATTATTAATGTTGCGCGTTCTACCAGTGAAGCACAACGCCAAGCAGAAGGTGAAACCCTCACTTCGGCTAAAGAAATATATAATATTCAAGAAGAATTATTAGAAGAAAGTCAGGAAGAATTATTGGCAGAAGAAATTAATGACAACGATATAAACAGTTCTCATCAAGAAGCTTAATTGCTATTTTTGCTTTCTGTTTTATATTTTTTATTCCATTTTAAATATCGCTCATAAAATACTCACACTTTAAAAGTGAGTATTTTATGGCTATCGTACATAAAGAACCTAATTTTTATGAAAGAATTAGAAATATATTATTTAAAGGCATTACATGCCGAGAATGATAATATCACTAAGAGTGAAATGTCTTTTTTTTTCCAGCATATAAAGCAAAAATAATTTAAAGTTCTACCCTTAAGGCTAAAGTTTGTATGAGCGTTAAGTTGATTATATCCTCACATGATCTGAAATAATTTCAGTTATAAAAAAATAATTCTACTTACACAGATATTGGAATTTTAAGGTTAAGTAACTTAAAAATACTTAAATTTAGAGTAGCAAAACTTCCACTTTAAAATCACATATTATAAAATAAAATAGATAGACGTTATATAAATAATACACAAATGATAAATGAGGAACGAAAAGAGAGTTTTTAAAAATTATATAATTTTAACTTAAAATGAAGATTTGTAGCTCTATTCTTTTAATTATACGATTTTCAATTTATCGCCTAAAGTAGCTAGACTTAGAATTTTAGTGGAAAAATATTATGGAAGAAACTAACGTTGTTAATGTCAGCTCTTCAAAGAAAGAGGATTCTCCTTCTTTTCGGCAACTTCCGCATAATATTGAAGCTGAACAGGCATTGCTTGGTGCCATCTTTATCAACAATGATTCTCTTGACCGCGTTTCAGATTTTCTAAAACCAGAACATTTTTTTGAACCATTGCATCAAAAAATTTATCATGTTTTATCTCACCTTATTAAAATAGGAAAACGTGTAGATCCAGTTACAATCAAGCCCTATATCCAAATGGAAGAAAAAATTGGAGATATTACTGTATACCAATATGTTGTTCGCTTAGCCACAGAGGCAGTCACTATTATTAACGCTGAAGATTATGGACGCGTCATTTACGATCTCTTTATCCGACGGTCTTTGATTAACCTTGGAACTCAAGTTGTCAATACAGCCTTTGATGCTCCTGTAGAACTCACACCTACCCAACAAATTGAAACTGTTGAAAATCAGTTATTTGAGCTAGCAGAAAAAGGGAAATATGGAGGTGGATTTGAAAATTTTAATGAGGCTATTAAAAAAGCTATCGATATGGCAAGTGCTGCGAAAAAGCGCTCTTCACAATTATCAGGGATAGCCACCCATATTAAAACACTTGATGAAAAAATGGGAGGATTACAAGCATCTGACTTAATTATCCTTGCGGGCCGCCCTGGTATGGGTAAAACCTCACTGGCTACCAATATTGCCTTTAATATTGCTAATGCTTATAATCGTAATGCCAATATCCAAGAAAATGAAGGCGGCATTGTGGGATTCTTCTCACTTGAGATGTCATCCGAACAGCTTGCAACCCGTATTATTTCTGAACAAACAGAAGTCTCTTCTTCTGATATTCGGCGTGGCAATATTTCAGATGAACAATTTTCAAAAATTATTCGTGCGGTGAACCAACTACAAAAGGCACCACTTTATATTGATCAAACTGGGGGAATATCAATTACGCAATTAGCTGCTCGTGCGCGGCGTCTCAAGCGGCAACATGGTTTAGATATCTTGTTTATTGACTATATCCAACTCATGACAAGCAGTTCAAAGCGTTCATCAGAAAATCGTGTTCAAGAGATCACAGAAATTACCACAGGATTAAAAGCATTAGCAAAAGAATTGAATATTCCTATTATCGCTCTCTCTCAACTTTCTCGTCAAGTAGAAAATAGAACAGATAAACGTCCACAGCTCTCAGATTTACGTGAATCTGGTTCAATTGAGCAAGATGCCGATATCGTTCTGTTTGTCTATCGCGAAGAATACTATCTCAAAAATGAAGAACCAAAACTAGGTAGCTTGGAACATACGAAATGGCAAGAAATAATGGATAAAGCTTTTGGAAAAGCTGACGTTATTATTGCAAAACAGCGCCATGGGCCGACAGGAATCGTGCCCCTTGCCTTTCAATCTGATTTCACACGCTTTAGTGATCTGGCCGATAGCAATTACCTTCCAGAGCAAATTGGTTAAATCGACATGGCGCGTAATCGTATTCAATTTATCTGTCAAAATTGCGGAACCATCCATTCCCGTTGGGCAGGAAAATGTAGCGCTTGTGGGGAATGGAATTCCCTTATCGAAGAAACTATAAATAGCGGCATAGGAAGTGGTCCTAAGCAGAATGCTCGTAAAGGACGCATTGTCACACTCACATCTCTTTCTGGAAATATCGAAGATGCTCCACGTATTCATTCTGGTATTGCTGAACTTGATCGTGTTACCGGTGGGGGCTTTGTCCGTGGATCAGCACTCCTTGTTGGAGGTGATCCGGGTATTGGTAAATCAACATTGCTGACACAAACAGCCGCTGCTTTATCACGTAAAGGATATAATGTCATCTATGTTTCAGGTGAAGAGGCTATTGCGCAAATTTGTCTGCGCGCACAAAGGCTTGAAGCTAACAATACAGAAGTGAAACTTGCTGCTGAAACCAATGTTGAAGATATTCTGGCAACCTTAAGCGAACATAAAAACCTTGATATGGTGATTATCGATTCGATTCAAACCCTATGGTCAGATACAGCAGATTCAGCACCTGGCACTGTCACACAAGTACGTATCGGTGCTCAGGCAATGATCCGCTTTGCCAAGAAAACAGGAGCCGCCGTTGTTCTTGTTGGGCATGTTACAAAAGATGGACAAATTGCTGGTCCTCGAGTCGTTGAACATATGGTTGATGGCGTTCTCTATTTTGAGGGTGAAGGAGGACATCATTATCGCATTCTTAGAACTGTAAAAAATCGCTTCGGACCAACAGATGAAATTGGTGTCTTTGAAATGTCTGATAAAGGATTACGCGAAGTGATAAATCCATCTGAATTATTTTTAGGGGAACGTAATGAAAAAGCACCAGGCGCTGCTGTTTTTGCAGGAATGGAAGGGACACGCCCGATACTCGTAGAAATTCAAGCGCTTGTTGCTCCTTCTTCCCTTGGGACACCAAGACGTGCGGTTGTCGGATGGGATGGAAATCGCCTTTCTATGATTCTTGCCGTTTTAGAAGCTCATTGTGGCATTCGTTTTGGACAGCATGATGTCTATCTGAACGTGGCAGGTGGATATCGCATATCAGAACCTGCTGCTGATTTAGCTGTAGCCGCTGCTTTGGTATCTTCTCTTGCCAATATCGCATTGCCAACGGATTATGTATATTTTGGTGAAGTCAGTCTTTCAGGAGCTACCCGCGCTGTTGCACATTCAGCACAGCGCATCAATGAAGCAAAAAAACTCGGTTTTCAAGGAGCCTTTCACCCCACAACAACAACCGAAATGATGAAGTCGCTCAACTTTCAACAAAAAACTTTCTCCGACCTTCCCGAACTCGTTGCTACTCTTACCGTAAGTAAAAAATGATCTGCACCACAGATATGATAATATAGAAAAAACTCTATAAAATACAAAAGATCCTTGCTATAAGAACAAAAAATGGCATAACAAAAAATATATTTGCACACAGACTTAAAAGAACACAACTTTATGTATAAGGAACAAACAAATGATCATAACAATCCTTGATGGAATTGTCGTAGTAATCATCCTGTTGTCCGCTTTTCTTGCTATGCTTCGAGGATTTTCACGTGAAGTGTTATCGTTGATTTCTTGGGCAGTTGCAGCTGTTACGACACTGTTTTTATTCAAACCTGTCTTACCTTTCTTTGAACAATATCTCTCTAATAAAATGATTGCATTGATCACAACATTGGTCACAATTTTTATTATTGTTCTCATTATTACTTCAATTATTACAATGAAGATCTCTGATTTTATTATTGATAGTCGAATTGGTATCCTTGACCGTGCTATTGGTTTTATTTTTGGAGCACTTCGTGGTTTACTTATCATGGTCATCGGTATGTTACTGCTTAATGCACTGATTAAACCCGAGCTTCAAGCGAATTGGTTAAAAAATGCAAAAACAAGGCCTATTTTAGATTCATTGGGACAAAAAGTCTGGGAAATACTCCCCAAAGATATTGGATCTGTTCTCGAAAAGACGGAAAATTTGTTTAAAGACAGCAATAAACATACGTATGAGCAACACTCTCATGAAAAGATAATTTTCAAAAAATAGAGAATAGTTTTTCATGAGGAAAGAGAACTAAATGATGTAAAATGTGATATTAATGATTCCTCCATATCACAACTGAAAGAATATGATGATAAAAAGCGATGTTTTCTGTCAAGAATTTTCATTAGATGATGATACCCTTCATGAAGAATGTGGAGTTTTTGGTATTCTTGGGCATGAAGATGCCGCAACATTAACAGCTCTTGGACTCCACGCACTTCAGCATCGTGGGCAAGAAGCAGCTGGGATTGTTTCTTACCATAATAAAATATTTCATCAAGAAAAGCATTTAGGTCTTGTTGGCGATCACTATACAAACCCTGCAACACTTGCCCGCTTACCAGGAAATCGTGCTATTGGACATACCCGTTATTCAACAACTGGAGAAGTGGCATTACGCAATGTTCAACCCCTTTTTGCTGAATTGAAAGTTGGAGGTATTGCTATTGCGCATAATGGTAATCTTACCAATGGTCTCACATTACGCCGTGAACTCATCGCTTCTGGTGCTATCTGTCAATCAACGTCAGATTCAGAAGTTTTTCTCCATCTTATCGCCCGCTCACGTTATGAATCGTCCTCTGATCGTTTTGTTGATGCGATTCGGCAAGTAGAAGGTGGGTATGCTATGTTAGCGCTCACACGTACAAAGCTTATTGCGGCACGCGATCCAACAGGAATTAGACCTCTCGTGATGGGGGAACTTGATGGTAAGCCTATCTTTTGTTCTGAAACTTGTGCTCTTGATATTATTGGAGCAAAATATGTCCGTGATGTTAAAAATGGAGAAATCATCATATGTGAAATACAAAAAAATGGGGAAATTACGAAAAAAATTATAAAACCAGAAAATGAGACACCAGAAAAGCTTTGTTTATTTGAATATGTTTATTTTGCCCGCCCGGACTCAATCGTTGGAGGGCGTAGTGTTTATACAACACGTAAAAATATGGGAATCCGTTTAGCACAGGAAGCCCCTTGTGAGGGTGATGTTGTGGTTCCTGTTCCTGATGGAGGAACGCCTGCTGCAATTGGCTATGCACAAGAAATTGGAATTCCCTTCGAGCTTGGTATTATTCGTAATCACTATGTTGGCCGCACTTTTATCGAACCAACACAACAAATTCGCGCTTTTGGCGTCAAGTTAAAACATTCGGCAAACCGTCCTGTGATTGAAGGAAAACGTGTTATTCTGGTTGATGACTCTATTGTGCGTGGAACAACATCCCTTAAAATTGTACGAATGCTTCGCGATGCAGGAGCAAAAGAAGTTCATATGCGCATTTCTAGCCCTATGATTTTTTATCCTGACTTTTATGGTATTGATACACCTAAAGCTGAAAACCTTTTAGCAAATCAATATCCAGATTTAAAATCTATGTGTGATTTTATTGGAGCGGATTCATTAGAATTTCTTTCAACTGATGGATTATATCTTGCTGTAGCAGGGGAAAAACGGAATAACGCCGATCCACAATTTACTGACCATTATTTTACTGGATATTATCCTACGCATCTGGTTGATCAAGAAAATCTCTCCAAAATTCATCAATCATCTGTTCTTAAAACAAGAGATTAATGATGACAAAACGTGACTTTAGTCTCCATGGGCGTGTTGCACTTGTTACTGGCGCATCAAGAGGGATTGGCTATTATTTGGCACTCGAGCTTGCTGCACGCGGTGCTCATATTATTGCTCTTGCACGAACAGTCAGTGGACTTACTGAATTAGATAATCAAATCCGAGAAAAAGGAGCTCATGCAACCCTTGTTCCCCTTGACTTGCATCATATGGAAAACATCGATACCCTTGCTATCTCAATTGCCAAACGCTGGAAAAAACTTGATATTATCGTTGCAAACGCAGGAATTCTTGGAACACTCTCACCAATAGCGCATATAGAAAACACGGTATTTGAAGATGTTTTTCAAATAAATCTTTTCAGCCAATGGCGCTTAATGAAAGCCGTTGAGCCTTTATTACGTGAATCTGATGCTGGACGAGCCATCCTGTTATCCTCAAGCGTTGCGCATGCTGCGCGCCCTTTCTGGGGAGCTTATGCAGCCTCTAAAGCGGCTTTAGAGGTGATTGCCCGCTGTTGGGCAGAAGAACTCAAACAAACCCCTATTAAGATTAATTGTGTCAACCCTGGTGCCACACGCACTGCCATGCGCGCTGAAGCTATGCCCGGTGAAGATCCACAAACTCTTCCTTTACCACAAGAGGTTGCAAAAAAGATAGTCCATTTGTTATCACCTGATTTAAAGGAAACTGGAAAACTCTTTAATGTCCATAAAAATCGGTTTGTAGATTATCATGTACCTGATTGATCATCATATGAGAAGTAAATCGTTTGACTCTCTCTTTTTCCTGTGCTTTTCGACAGAAGAATGAAGCACTTTATAATTCTTGGATAGCTTTAGCATCAGCCTTTTTCTCTTCTAAAGTAGCACGTTTATTATAAGCGATAAAACTACAAGGGAGAAAAATCATATAGCTAACAGCTGTAATCAATAAAGTTTCCCATGTGTAAGTCGCAAGAAAACCGACATAAATAACAATGACCAACATGCAAGGTATAACGATATCGCGCCTTAAATTTTGATCAATTGTTTTTGCATTCCATACCGGTAAACGACTAATCAAAAGAAAAGCAATAATTACAGTATAAAGACTAAAAAATAATGCCCACCCCCAATTGGGGACCAAACCAAGAGTGCCTAAATAGGTAGGCAATAAAAGTAATAATGCTCCTGCTGGTGCTGGAACACCAACAAAATAACTTCTCTGCCACTTAGGTATATTGGGGTTATCTAACATCACATTAAAACGTGCTAATCGCAAACAACAAGCAACACAATAAACAAGGGCAGCAACCCACCCAATATGATTCGCTTGATTCAAGATAAAAGAATAAACAATGAGTGCAGGGGTAACACCAAAATTTATAACATCAGCAAGAGAATCCATCTGTGCCCCAAAAGATGAACTACCATCTATTAAACGGGCAATGCGACCATCAGCACCATCTAAAACTGCGGCCAAAAGCACCATTAAAATAGCAGCTTCATAGCGATGTTCAAAAGCCAAACGAATGCTGCTCATCCCTGCACAAATTGCTAAAATAGTAATGATATTGGGAATGACATACCGCATTGATGTAGGTGAACGCCGCCGATTTGCAACATCATCATGCTGCCCCTCAGGATTGAATGAAGAAAATGGCGAAAAATTTTTCATTGTGAGTCCTAATCGTATCTGAAGTCCGTTGTGGCACTCTTATCATCAAAAGAACCCAAAACTGTTTCTCCAGCAATTGCTGTCTGTCCAACTGCAACACGCAATTTCATTTCAGTTGGTATATAAACATCAAGGCGAGAACCAAAACGAATCAATCCAAATCGCTCACCAGTCATAACGGCATCGTTTTCTTTTGACCAGCAAACAATCCGGCGCGCAACCATTCCCGCTATTTGTACGACACCAATTTTACCATGTTTGCTATCAATTACCACCCCATTACGCTCATTAAACTGACTAGCTTTATCAAAGTCAGCATTGGTAAATCGACCTGGATGATAAACGATAGACTCTACTGTACCACTGATAGGAATACGATTAATATGGCATGAAAAAACATCCATAAAAATGGAAATACGGATCATTTCATCTTTCCCTAATCCTAATTCTTCAGGTGGAACACATGATTCCACAAATGAAATACGCCCATCTGCAGGCGACATAACCCAATTTGAATTCAAAGGGATCACACGATCTGGATCACGGAAAAAGTATACACACCACACCGTGAGAACGAGACCAAACCAAAACAACGGACTCCATATCCAACCAAGAATGAGCGAAATAACAAAAAACGCTACAATAAAAGGATAACCTTCTTTATGAACCGTTACAAAGCTATTATGGAAAGATTGCAGAATACTCATATAATTTCCTATTCATCGTAAACTTAAACAAGCAACAAAGCTTTTTGTTCCTCTTGTGTCTTTTTATGTATTTAATCAATCACTCCATATAAAGATATAGATTACATTTTGCTCTATTTATTTTTTACGATTAACAACACTCGTCTCATCTTCTTCACGCATTTTACGTAATTTTTCTTCTGCTTGCGATGCTTCAAGCTGCTTATTCCACATTGAAGCATAGAGACCTTTCTTGCGTAAAAGCTCTGTATGCGTCCCATTTTCAATAATACGACCACTTTTAAGAACTAAAATTTCATCCGCATTGATAACAGTAGAAAGACGGTGCGCAATAATCAATGTTGTACGTCCACGGCTTACAATATCCAATGCTTGTTGAATTTCCTGTTCCGTCGCCGTATCAAGAGCCGCCGTTGCTTCATCTAGAATAAGAAGTGGAGGAGCTTTTAAAAGTGTCCGTGCAATAGCCACGCGTTGTTTTTCACCACCTGATAATTTGAGACCTCGCTCTCCTACCATAGACTGAAAACCTTCCGGTAAAATTTCAATAAATTTTGATATTTGTGCCATTTCAGCAGCTTTGCGCATCTCTTCATCTGTAGCACTTGGACGCCCATAGCAAATATTATAGGCAATTGTATCATTAAATAACACCGTATCTTGTGGGACCATGCCAATCGCTTCACGCAAACTCTTTTGTGTTACGTCACGAATATCCTGCCCATCAATTGTGATAGAGCCTGCATCAACATCATAAAACCGAAAAAGCAACCGAGAAATAGTAGATTTACCGGCACCCGATGGACCGACAATAGCGACTGTTTTTCCTCCCGGAACTTCAAAATCAATATCTCTGAGAATCTGACGTCTCGAATCGTAGGAAAACTTTACCTGATGAAAACAAATGGTCCCATCGCTTATCTCTAACGGTTTAGCATCCGATTTATCAACGATCTCCTTCTGAACATCTAAAAGATCAAACATTGCTTCAATATCCGTTAAACCTTGTCGAATATCACGATACATTGAACCAATAAAATTTAGTGGAATGGAAAGTTGCATTAAAAGCGCATTAATAAAAACAAAATCTCCTAAAGTTTGTGTCTTATAAAAAACTTCATAAGCTGACATCAGCATCATGATCGTCATTCCAATACCAAAGATAAGAGTCTGACCAAAATTAAGCCAGCTTAACGATGTCCAAATCTTTGTTGCGGCTTTTTCATAACCTACCATAGAAGCATCAAATCGATCGGCTTCTAGAGTTTCATTACCAAAATATTTGACCGTTTCAAAATTCAAAAGAGAATCAACAGCGCGAGTATTCGCCTCAGTATCCGCTGTATTCATTTTTTGTCGAATGCGAATACGCCAATCACTCGCCTTAATGGTAAACAAGATATATAATCCAACCGTTGCAACAACAATGAGAAGATAATGCCACCCATAACTTATGTAAAATACCAGTGCCGTTAATATAAATTCTAAAACTGTCGGTACTGTACTAAGAATTGAAAATCTTACAATCGCTTCAATTCCTTTTGTTCCACGCTCAATCACACGAGAAAGCCCACCTGTTCGGCGTTCCAAATGAAATCGCAAGGATAACTCATGCATATGTACAAAGGTTTTATAAGCTAATTGACGAACAGCGTATTGACCAACAGTGGCAAACAGGGAATCGCGTAATTGATTTAATCCAGCCTGCATAATACGCGCGACATTGTATGCCAAAACGAGCATGATGGGAATAATCCAACTGGATGGGAACCATTCAGGTAGCTGAAAGCTTGAATCAAGCACATTCGTAGAATATTTAAATAAATACGGTACAGATATGAGAACGAGCTTAGCCAAAACAAGATAAAATATTGCCCATAGCACACGCATTTTTAGATCACGCCGCCCTACCGGCCACATATAGGGCCATAAATTGTAAAGTGTGTGCAGAGTCTTCCCTGTATCTGATGATACAGTTTTTGTCATTTCATTGCGTTTCATAAAGTCCTTACTTCTCTATCATCCGCACAAACAGGCAAAATACCCTCTGTGGTTATTTATAGATTCATCTCTTCATTACGGCTTCCAATAAGCTATACCTACCCGTTTTTTGAAGTTAGACTGTTTTTGAAAAAGGAACAAGAAATAATCCACTATATAATTTATTATTTGGGTCTGTATTTTCATACCACTCTGCTGCAAATAAATTTTCAACTTTTACATGTTTTTTTTTCAGTTCTGCATGAAGCCACTTTTTTGTTTTACCAATCTCTTTCAGCCCCTTATCAAGAATTTCACCATTTTGTATTAAAATGATAGACTTCTTTCCTTCTTCCTTTTTAATAACGGAACAATCGCCATTGGTTTCTAAACGAACGAAAGCAGCTTCATGTAAACTACAGCCTTTAATGCGCAACATTGTAATCAGATCATTCACACTGATACCTAATTTTTTAATCTTATCCACTTGAAATACTCCATCTAAAACCAATGCAATATGTCGTCCTGCAATAAGACGACGAAAAAAAACTGAATAGCGCATCAGAAAATTAAGAGATGTGACTAAAGTCTGCCAAATAAATAAGACAATCAACAATTGAATACTGCTAACATCCGGACTATAAATAACGCCTCCAATAATACTTCCCATGACAAAATTACTTACCAAATCAACTGGCGTCATTTGACTAAGACTACCACGACCTGTGGTTCTTAAAATCAAGAGGAAAGCGATAAGTCCTACAACTAGTTTTAGTGCAACATACCCATAATGATATAAAAATTCCATCATATTCTCCTTTTTTATGGAGCTGCTGGAATAGAGACATTAGTGTCGCTTTAGTGTCGCTTTATTTCCCACACAGTTATGCGCTCACCACTCTGCGGATCCTTACTGTCTTTTAAAAGAACCCCCTTGGCTGCAAGCTCATCACGAATTGTATCCGCAGCTTCCCACTCTTTATTATGGATAAGTCTTAGTCTTTCGGCAATGCGCTGATCAATAAATTTTGTATCAAGGAAAGTTTTTCTCGTAAATAATGGGCAATCTATTTCTTTAATCCATTCTTGTCTTAACAGTCCTAATAAATTCATCCCATTCAGAAGAGCCAAAGCATTTCCTTCTTTATAAAATTTTCGCAAAAGAGTCAGTGCTTTTGGAGTATTAAGATCATCACTAAGTGCATCTATCAAAGTATCATCAATTGCTTCATTGTTTTTCATCTCACTCTTTTTGCTGCGAAGCCATTCATACCAACGATACAGTTCGCTGCTCGATTGTATTAAACGCTGTGCTGTCCAATTTAATGGTTCACGATAATGCGTTTGCAACATCGAAAAACGCGCAGACAAACCAGCCCAATTTTGCTTCATTTCATCGGTTAAAATACCATTAAACTCCCCCAAATTATTCTCTAAAACAGAACGAATAGTTATGAAATTGCCAAAGCTTTTCGACATCTTTTTGCCTTCAACTTGTAAAAAACCATTATGCATCCAAAAATTAGCCATTCGCTCCGTCCCAAAAGCTGAACAACTTTGTGCAATCTCATTTTCATGATGAGGAAAAATTAAATCAATTCCACCACCATGGATATCAAAAACATTGGCGGTCGGATCATCACAGGTTAAACCACCGCCATAGGGCGCTAATAACTTTGCCATTGACATTGCAGAACATTCAATATGCCAACCTGGACGACCTAAAACAGGAATTCCGCCCGGTGATTTCCAACCTGGTTCTCCTTCCACAGAAGGCTTCCACAAAACAAAATCCATCTCTTCCCTTTTATAAGCAGCAACATCGATACGCGCCCCCGCCCTCATTTCATCTAAAGAACGATTTGCAAATGCCCCATAATGGGGAGGATTTTTTATGCTACTTACAGAAAATAATATATGATTTTCGGCTTCATAAGCGTGCCCCTTTTCAAGCAACCTTTCAATTAAAGAGCGCATCTCCTCTAAATGCTCAGTGGCGCGTGGCTGACTGGTTGGCAACAGACAACCAAGTGCTATGGTATCTTGTTGAAACTGAGAATATGTACGTTCTGTTAAGTGACGAATAGCCTCATTCAATGATACGTTTGGATATTCGCTAGCTGCTCGTGCATTAATTTTATCATCGACATCTGTGATATTACGTGCATATAGAACATGCTCATTGCCATAAACATGACGCAATAAGCGAAATAAAATATCAAAAACAATAACAGGACGTGCATTTCCTATATGCGCATAATCATAAATTGTCGGTCCACAAACATAAAGACGTACTCTTGTCGCATCTATTGGTGTAAATTTTTCTTTTTTACGTGTTAGCGTATTATAAAATCGCAACTCTTTCATTTATTAACTCCATGGACGATATTATGCACCGATCCTTTTAGATGTATCTTATCTCAAATCATTGTATTACGCGGTTTAAGCTAAAAACTTGTATCTTTTATAGTAAATTCTTCTTACCATTTTCCCATTGTATTTACGGCTGTATTCATCGTTTATCATAAAAACAATCTATTTTATTTGATTGGACAAAAGCGTTCTATCATTAGAGATGCTTTCTCTCCTTAAAAAAATGAGCTTAGAAAAAAATCTATAGGCAATACAATATAAATCTATGTGAAAAATAGATAGCTTGCAGGCAGAAAATCTTAAATTTTTAACCACACAAAGCTTCGTCAGTATTTTCAATATTCCACAATGGGTTCCTTACTGCCTCTTACGCCCTATATTTTATAATCAATAATTGAGAATAATGTAGCAATTAACTTTATTTTTTTACACCGTTCTCATGACAAAATTATTTTATCTTTACAGAGTTTTATTCAAAGAAAGCAATAAAAATAATGCGGTATAGATTGATGAACATCATTATTTTAATATTTCTTGTCATTTCAATGCCAACCTTTGCACAACAATCTCCACCTTATGAAAAAAAATTACTCCGACTAGCAGAAATTTTGGGATCATTGCATTCTCTCCAAAATCTTTGCGAGCCTCCAACAAACCAATGGTATGACTATATGAATGCACTGATTGAAGCAGAACGCCCCATTCCACAAAGACGTGCTTATTTTTATGAAGCGTTTAATGAAGCGTATCGTGCTTTCTCAGAAAATTATCATCATTGTACACAAGCAGCCATTGAAGCCAACCAAAGATACATTGAGGAAGGAAGAATTTTATCTGAAAACCTCCTCATGCATTATAAATAATTAATCTATACAAAAAGTAGCTCTC
The DNA here is from genome assembly GCF_042195625.1 of Bartonella sp. AP9QHHD. Classification (NCBI taxonomy): domain Bacteria; kingdom Pseudomonadati; phylum Pseudomonadota; class Alphaproteobacteria; order Hyphomicrobiales; family Bartonellaceae; genus Bartonella; species Bartonella sp. AP9QHHD. The sequence continues at coordinate 38,526 of NZ_JBHIOP010000025.1, forward strand.
TCAATCTTAGCGATATCAATGATACTCCTTTCACAAATGCGGGGAGCAATAAACCAGCTCTGAAAATAGAGAGACGTTTAAAGAATAATGTCTCGATACGCTTTTATTCATATGCGCCTTTTTCCCCATACAAAACTGTTCTTTGGCTTCCTCCCCACACTTTAACGGACAAAGATTTTTAACTAAATTTGCTCTGTAAATAATCTAGGTTCTTGTTGAACAAGGTTTCTCTTGGCTTCTAACACATGTAATTTGCTGCATAGTTTCTACAAACAAGCCTAAGAATATTCACCACGCATTAAAAAAACACTTATGTATCAAAGAGGCTGACATACCCTATATCACCACTCTAAAGGATGGTATTTTACGGCATACTTATAATTTTAATCTGTTTACACCAAAGTTTCCATAAATTTAACAGGCTCTCCTTGTGAAGGTGTGACAATTTCACCTTCCCACATAACGCGCATACCACGGATAATAGTCCCAACAGGCCAACCTTTAACTTTTTGACCATCATAAGGTGTCCAACCGGCGCGAGAACCAATTAAGCTATTCGTAATAATTTCCTCTCGCTTAAGATCAACAATGGTTAAATCAGCATCAAACCCAACAGCAATGCGCCCTTTACAACTTATACCAAAAATACGACTAGGGCCATGTGAAGTGAGATCAACAAAACGTTCAAGAGATATTTTTCCTGCATTCACATGTGTCAACATAATTGCTGCTGTTGTTTGCACGCCTGTCATACCTGAAGGTGAAGAGGGATAAGGTTGAAGTTTTTCTTCAAGAGTATGAGGCGCATGATCTGAACCTAAGACATCAATAATTCCTTGTTGAACACCGTACCAAAGAGCGTCACGGTGGCGCGGCTCACGAATAGGCGGATTCATCTGAATTAATGTACCAAACTTCTTATAATCATCAGCCGTGAGCGTCAAATGATGTTGTGTCACTTCAATTGTTGCAACATCCTTATGTTTTTTTAGAAAATCAATTTCTTCTTCTGTCGAAAGATGTAACACATGAATCCGAGCCTTCGTCTCATGAGCAATTTTTACCAAACGCTGCGTACATTTTAATGCCGCAACTTCATCACGCCAAATCGGATGTGACGATGCATCCCCTTCAATACGCAATATTTTACGCTCTTTGAGCCTCGCCTCATCTTCAGAATGAAAAGCCGCACGACGGCGTGTATTCTTCAAAATAAGGCGTACACTTTCATCATCATCAACCAAAAGATCACCGGTAGAGGACCCCATAAAGACTTTAATTCCAGCCGCACCAGGAAGTCTTTCTAATTCAGATAGTTCATGAGCATTTTCACGCGTTCCTCCAACCCAAAATGCAAAATCACAATGCATTCGATGAAATGCGCGTTGAACCTTATCGCTTAATGTTTCTTCTGATGTTGTCAATGGATTGGTATTAGGCATTTCAAAAACTGCCGTAACACCCCCTAACACAGCAGAATACGAGCCACTTTCCAAATCCTCCTTATATTCATTTCCTGGCTCACGAAAATGCACTTGGCTATCAATAATTCCTGGTAAAATATGAAGCCCCGTACAATCAATGACCTCACTAGCCGATGCACATGTAAGGTCGCCTATTTCAGCAATACGACCATTTGTAATACCAATATCACGCTTGCTTCTTCCATCATGATTCACAAGTGTTGCACCTTTAAAAATTGTATCAAATGTTTTAAACATAACCACGCTCCTTACATATTGCTCACTTATCGATTATGTAACTTTGAGCAGAAAGGCAAGAACCATGATTGAAAAACAAAATGCCATTTGCTTAAAAAACCGCGGACTTATTCAAATTACAGGCGAAGAAGCAACAGATTTTCTACAATCCCTGATCACGACAGATGTAAAAAAAATCAGTCCACAGGAACTTTTCCCTGGAGCCCTTTTATCCCCACAAGGAAAGGTTCTTGCTGATTTTCTTATCGGAAAAAAAGAAGATGGTTACCTGATTGATATCAGGATGCCTTTAGCTGATACGCTCCATAAGCGTCTGTTGCTCTATAAGCTGCGCAAAAAAGTAGAAATTACACAACCATTCCAAGAGCTTGTTACAGTTTCTTTGAATAATGAATCAGATGCTTTAAATTTTGATTCAAGTTTTGTTGATAAACGCTTCCCACAAAAAGAAAAAATAATACGAATCTATGGCAAAAAACCTTTTTTAACTTCAGAATATCATGACACATGGAATCAATTGCGTATCCGTTATGCAATTGCGGAAAGTGATCAAGACTATGAAATTGGCAAAGTCTTTCCTCATGATATTAATTACGATCAAATCAATGGACTTGCATTCAATAAAGGATGTTATATTGGACAAGAAATTGTTTCACGAATGCACCACCGCCGTGCAGCACGTCGCCGTATTTTTATTGTAAAAGGCCAGTGTAAATTAACCCCTCAATCTAGCATTGAAGCAGGAACAAAAGTGCTTGGCTACTTGGGAACATGTGTAGAAAATGAGGCTCTTGCTTTAATGCGTATTGACCACGTCAAAGATGCTATGGATCATAACATCCCCTTTACTGTAAAAAACATTCCTGTCACTATAAGCATTGCTGAAAATATGAATTTTACCTTTCCTGAAAATACTATAGAAAACACTCATGGCTAAAGCTGAATTATTAAAAAATGGAGAAGCCCGCGCTTGGCAAAGAATGCTCTCTGGAAGGCGACTTGATCTTCTCAACCCTTCTCCTTTTGATGTTGAAATTGAAGATATTGCCCATGGACTTGCTCGCGTAGCACGTTGGAACGGTCAAACACGAGGAGAGCATGCCTATTCTGTTGCACAACATTCACTTTTGGTTGAACAAATATTTCAAAAACTTTTTCCACAATCGGGAAGCAACGAATGTCTTTATGCCCTTCTTCATGATGCTCCAGAATATGTCATCGGCGATATGATTTCCCCTTTTAAAGCTGTTATAGGAAAACAATATGAACGCGTTGAAAAGCGCATCCAAGATGCTATCCACATGCGCTTTTCTCTTCCCGTTGATCTTTCTCAAAAACTTTTAAAAAAAATTAAACAAGCCGACCGTATCGCTGCCTATTATGAAGCGATTACGCTTGCTGGATTTAATACAGAAGAAGCCCTTCACTATTTTGGCTCTCCCAATAATATTTTACCCGATGATCTGAATTTATCCCCCTATTCTACCCAACACATTGAAAACGCATTTTTAACGCGCTTTAATGACTTGGATGTCCAAAGATTATAGCCCCTTCGCATTGTTGATTCCTTGTCATTACAGAATCATCACACTGACTTATAATAATAATTCATTGTTTTTTCATTTTGAATGAGAGCTCCTAATATCGTAAGCTTCACTCATTTCAAATCTGTTTATATTGAATCAATCAAAATCATTCTCTTGCACACCACAAGCGGGTCTGGCGTGTGGGTAAAATTTTTTAAAGAAAGAGTTAAAATGCTTCTTATGAACCATCTCAAGTGCTAAGCGCTGTCGCAGCATTGAAAATTGGCAAAGTGTGTGATGATGCCGGCTTGCTCTCTTATGAAGCGTAAAGACGGGAGTACTCTATAAATTTTATACACTTCATAAGGGACTTACCACTATACTATTCACGAACGCCGTCGCGAAATAGGTTGGGTACCTTAAGAAAGCTTTCTTTAAAAAAGCATGTGAATTAGCGACCCAATGGCGTTCTGTTTTGCATGAGAGGCGTGACTTCATTAAAGAAATGGAAAAAATCACAGTTCAAATTGCATACAAAATATATTAAAAATGCACATTCATTATCAAAATAACAAATGTTCTCTTGTCAAACCTTTCATCTTAAACTGAAGTTTATTTTAGTTTATAAACTTCATTATCCGCTGGGAAAGCACGAGATGTGACATCCTCTGCATAATTCTTTATTGCAGTTTCCATGGCTTGTTCAAGGTCTCCATAACGGCGTACAAATTTTGGCACATGAGAACCATAGCCCAACATATCTTCCATAACCAATACTTGCCCATCACATTGATTGGACGCCCCTATACCGATCGTAGGGATAGAAAGCTTATCTGTCAGTTTCACCGCTAAAGGTTCAACCATTGCTTCTAAAACAACAGCAAAAGCACCTGCCTCTTCAATCGCTGCTCCATCTGCTTCAATTCTTTGCCAATCATTCTCCTTGCGTCCTTGTGTTTTAAAACCACCAAAACGATTCATTGCTTGGGGTGTAAGACCGATATGCCCCATCACTGGAATGCCACGTTTACACAAAAAATCTACTGTTTCGGCTATATAAACGCCCCCTTCAAGCTTAACTGCACCACACCCCGTTTGTGCAAGAATGCGCGATGCATTTAAAAAAGCTTGCTCTGGACTTTCCTCATAAGAACCAAAAGGCATATCAATAACAACAAGAGCTTTTTGAGATCCACGCACCACGGCTTTCCCGTGTGAAATCATCATATCTAAATTAACAGGAAGCGTTGTCTCAAACCCATACACAACCATCCCAACGCTATCACCAACCAAAAGGATATCGCAATATGGATCAGCAATCCGCGCAGTATAAGCTTGATAAGCTGTTAAAGAAACAATTGGCTGTTGTCCCTTTCGTGCACGTATTTCGGAAGATGTTATACGCTTTACGGTTTTATGTACACTCATTTTCCACCCTTCTCTTGCAATATATATTGATCAATCAGCCTTATCTCACCAAAGCGGACAGTAAGAAGTAAAACTGCTGGTTTATTCAATGTTCCTTTAACCACGCATAAAGTTTCCATATCCCGTAAATCTATCGCTTCAATGATTGCACGCGTTTCTTGTTGTAAAATATCACGAACAGTTTTGCATAATTTATCAACCGACCGTTCACCTTCATGATAAAGCTTTTCAGCAGCTTTTCCACTTTCAGGAATAATTTTGGCAGCTTTACGATCTTCTAATGTTAAAAGCTGATTGCGTGAAGAACACGCTACACCATCTGACTCCCGTAGAATAGGAACTCCAACGATTTCAATAGGAAAAGCCAAATCTTCAACCATACGCCGAATAATTAAAATTTGTTGAAAATCTTTTTCCCCAAAAAAAGCCTTATCTGGTTGGACAATGTTAAAAAGTTTAGCAACAACGCTTGTTACACCACAAAAATGCCCCGGACGTAATTTTCCCATCAAAATACGTGATAATTTTTTCACTTGTACAATTGTATCATTCCCCAGTGGCCACATTTCATCGACAGAAGGAGCAAAAACACATTCAACACCTGCTTCTTTTAACAAAGCACAATCGCCCTTCAAATCTCTTGGATATTGAGAAAAATCTTCATGAGGTCCAAATTGCTTTGGATTGACAAAAATAGAAACCACTACGCGATCACACATTGCTCTTGCATACTGTACTAATGCAAGATGTCCATCATGCAATGCCCCCATTGTTGGAACAAAACCAATCGAAAAACCTAAACGTCGTTCCTCTGAAGTATATTGGCGGACTTCAGCAATTGTCTTTAAAATTCTCATTTTCCCATTCAATTATCATCAGATCAACCAATTAATGCCTGTACACCAAATTGACGCTCAAACAATTGTATCAAATTCATGCGCACTGACGGCTGCTTTATATCTCGTGGCTCCCAGACATGACGCATAAGAAAAAAACCCGTCAGTATAAAACCATTTATTATGTCACTAAAATCAGCAGGACGAGTCGTTCTTTGTACAAGAAACTGTGGTAGAATGAGAAGCTTTTTTTTCCAAGGTTCCCCTGCTTCTTCACAGACAGCCCGTCCAGATTTTGGTGATACGTAATGAAGCCTTTCCTGACGACCTGTTGCAGCACAACAAGATAAATCAAGACCAAAACCAAGTTCTTCAAGAAGCCGCATTTCAAAACGTACAAGCAATTCTGCATTTACAAATGGTTCATCAAAATTCTGCATAAAAAGGTGTAAAATATCATATAAAATGGGGTGCGGATCACGTTCGGGAAGAAGCCGCAAATGAAAAGCTATCAATTGCAAAGCATAAAGTGCTTCTGGTAGACAGATTAATCGTGCCGCATGTAAATCAAGAGCTTCAAGCCGAAAAAGTCCCAAATGTTCGTCTAAACGAGCCCACCATTCAGCCTCCACAAAATTTCCAGGTTGAAGAAGAGCTGCCATGCGACGCGAGCGCCCCCCTTTTACCACTCCCATATAACGACCATGTTCACGTGTCATAATCTCAAGAATAACACTTGTTTCACCATATTGGCGTGTACCAAGTATAACGGCTTGTTCTTTCCACTTCATTTTACTTTAATTATTTTTAAAAATCTTATTTTAAAAAATCCAATCCCATTTCACGATAACGTTCTGGATCGGTATCCCAATTATCGCGCACTTTCACAAAGAGAAAAAGATGCACCTTTTGATCCATAATTTCCATGAGTTCTTTACGTGCTGCTTGACCAATCGCTTTAATTGTATCTCCTTTTGCTCCTAAGACAATTTTTTTCTGACTCTCACGCTCGACATAAATAACTTGATTAATTTTAACGGAACCATCTGAACGCTCTTCCCAGTTTTCTGTTTCAACCGTTGAGGAATAAGGAAGTTCATCATGAAGACGAAGAAAAAGTTTTTCACGCGTAATTTCAGCAGCAAGATGACGCATAGGCATATCAGAAATTTGATCTTCCGGATAATACCATGGCCCTTCCTGCATCATGTTACTCAACGCATGAAGTAAATCCTTGCAACCAGAACCGTTTAGAGCAGAAATCATAAATGTTTGCGCAAACTTTACACGTTCATTTATTTTAGTGGTTAACGCTAGAAGAGATGATTTAACAACTGTATCAACCTTATTAAGAACAAGAACTTTTTCTTGTTTCATATTGTTTACAATATCTAACATCATATCAACTTCATCCGAAAGACCACTTTGAGCGTCAATTAAAACGAGTAGAACATCAGCGCTCTTAGCCCCTCCCCAAGCAGCAGAGACCATGGCTCGTTCTAAGCGCTTATGGGGACGAAAAACACCCGGTGTATCAACCAACACAATTTGCACATCATCATGAATGACAATACCGCGGATTAAAGTTCGTGTTGTTTGTACCTTATGTGTTACAATTGAAACCTTTGTTCCAACCAATTGATTAACCAATGTCGATTTACCGGCATTAGGCATCCCAATAAGCACAACAAACCCAGAACGCTTTTTCATAACGTCACTCATGATCATTTTTTCCTACTGTTTTCCATACACCCTCTCGTCGCAAAATTTTTTCAGCTGCAATTCTTTCAGCATATCTTTTGGAGCTTCCCTGCCCAATCTCTGAAGCAAACCCAGAAATACTGACCTCTACCATAAAAACAGGATCGTGATCTGGACCTGAACGTTTTATAACCTGATAATGTGGTTGTGCATTGCCTTGGATATGCGCCCATTCCTGTAATTCTGTCTTGGCATCACGTCGACCAGCATCCATTTTCTTTGCCCGACTTTGCCAATATTTTTGAATAAAAGGGCGAACGCTTTCCAATCCTCCATCGAGATATATTACGGCAATCAAAGCTTCCACGACATCTGCATGCATGTTGATAAGTCGACGCCCCTCAAAATTTTTCATCTCAAAACCAACACGGATCATATCAGGAAGTCTCATTTCACGCGCAATATCAGCACATGTCTGTGCATTGACCAGATGATTTAAACGGACTGATAATTCACCTTCACTTGCCTGAGGAAAAAGTTGATACAGCATCTCTGCAATCAAAAGCCCTAAAACCCGATCCCCTAGAAACTCTAGTCGTTCATAATTCCCCTGTTCCGAATCTTGTACACTCGAGTGTGTTAATGCCTTCTTTAACCTCTCTTCATCTTTAAAACGATGCCCCGTCAGCTTGAAAAGCTGATCAATCATGAGACGTTTCATCGTTGTTTCCTTGCTTGATAAGCGGCAAATCATGAACCGTATTTATGAAAGAAAACAAACGTTTCCAACGCACATCAAATGGCCAGCGCCAAATCTGCCAAGCACTTGAACCATTACTGATAGAAAAGAAAATCACGCTCGCGCGACCAATAAGATTTTCTTCTGGAACATAGCCTACATCTAAACGACTATCATCTGAATTGTCGCGGTTATCTCCCATCATAAAGTAATGTCCTTGAGGAACTTCAAAGACTTCTGTATCATCAACTTTCGGGATGAAAGCTAAATCAAGTGTATCATAACTGACACCGTTAGGCATTGTCTCGCGATAAACCTCAACAGGATAGTTAACCTCTGTTATATCAGAATTATCAATCTCCCCCATAAAGTGACGTGAAACAGCCTCATCATTAATATAAAGGACACTTTGACGGACTTGTATACGATCACCTGGTAGCCCAACAACGCGTTTTATATAATCAATCTTCGGATTACTTGGTAAGCGAAAAACGACCACATCTCCACGTTGAGGTTGAGATGCCCAAATCCGTCCAGAAAAAAGAGGAGGAGAAAAGGGGATGGAAAAACGAGAATACCCATATGCATACTTAGAAACAAACAGATAATCTCCCACCAACAAAGTAGGACGCATTGAACCGGAAGGAATACTAAACGGCTGGAAAAAAAGTGTCCGAATAAACGCTGCTAAAAGCAAAGCCTGTATTAAAACAGAAATAAATTCACGAAGCCCACCTTTTTTTTCTTTTTTATGCACTTTATCTTTTTGGATCATCACCAACTGCCTTCTCATCACAGATATAATTTTTTTCATCATAATATTCAAATAACAAAAGCACAATCTCTCATGCCATCTATCCACGTGGAAGTGCTTCGATAATAATAAATGCCTGTGCCCAAGGAAAATCATCTGTTATACTAAGATGAATAACTGCATCATGATGAGGAGGTAATAACTTTTGAAGTTGTATTTGCGCACGATTTGTTAATTGCATTATTGGTTTACCAGACGGCAAATTAACTACCCCCATGTCTTTCCAATTGATACCACAAGCGATTCCCGTTCCTAAGGCTTTAGCACATGCTTCTTTAGCAGCAAATCTTTTTGCATAAGAAGAGGAGCTTTTTTTGAGATTTTCAGATCTATTTCTTTCAATATCCGTAAAAATACGTTCAATAAAACGCTCACCATAACGAACCAACATTTTCTCAATACGTCGTATATCAACCAGATCATTTCCAAGACCAATAATCATAAGATATTACCCGATCTTTCTTAAATTTATTTCTGTTTTAATACAGGCGATGAGCGCTTCTTTAAACGCCTTTTTTTATAATCTTTTGATATCGCTTTTGTTTAAAACGAACCGTTGCTCTGTAAACACCTATATAAGATAAACCACCAAAAACAATACCTAAAAGAGTTCCCCCTAAAATCATAGGACTCATAATTGTGTCCCATGCGCCTTTAAAGAGGAGAGAGAGATTTGACAATGTCAAACCATTAAATAGAGCACGAATTTGCGAAAGAGAAATCTCTTTGACATCGCTAAAAAGTGATAAACAAAAATACCCTACTTTATAATCAGCCATGACAATCAATAAAAATGTGAGTGGATTAGAAAAAATTGTCCCAATGATTGCGGCAGCAAAGTTTGCACGCAAAAGCCAAGAAAAAAATATTGCCAAAATAATATGCAGCCCAAAGAAAGGGGAACAAGCTAAAAAAACGCCAACAGCAACCCCTAATGCTACTTCATGCGGTGTTGCTGATATACGCAAAATACGTTTATGTATGTAGCAAAATGAGCGAGAAAATGAACGACGTGGCCATAACCAAAGTCGAATACGCGTTACAAAATCTATTGGTTCTCGACGACGAAAAAGCATATGACTCTCAATATACATCTTTTGATGATGAAATAATCTATATCATCCAAATTAATCTTTTTAAGCTTTTGCACAAAAAAAATATAACGACAATTAAATATTTCGACTGCCTGGTTTAATCGCGGGAAGAACAGAAAGCTCTGCAGGAAGTGCATCACTAGCATAAGAGGTTATCTCGTATTCAGCAAGCGCAATCAATGGAACTCCAACATTGACCTTACCACCAGAACGATCAAGGATACATGCACTAGCCAATACCTCTGCTCCTGCTGCAACAAGCGCTTCAACAGTCTCACGAATGGAAAGACCCGTTGTTACAATATCTTCAACAATAACAACCCGTGCACCCTTCTTGATTTCAAAACGACGCAATTCAAAGATGCCATTTACACGCTCTACCCAAAGAGAAGGAACACCAAGGTGACGTGAAGTTTCATAGGAAGGAATAAGACCGCCAATTGCGGGACCAACAACATAGTCAATTTTTCCCTCGATAGATTTTTTGATTTTTTCAGCCAATCCACGACATAACTTTTCCGTCAAGTCAGCATGCATGAATACTTTCGCTTTTTGCATATAAGTCGCACTATGGCGCCCCGATGTTAAAATAAAATGCCCTTCTAGAATAGCATCTGCTTGTTTAAAAATATCAATGACATCTTGTGTCTTCATTGCAAAATCTTTCTTTTTATCCATGAACCCGCCGTACTGTACTTACTGAACCTGCCTTTTTTAACTGAGAAAAAATACGATTCAAATGTTTTAAATCCCACACTTCCAAATCAATCATAATTTCTGTAAAATCTGGTGCTGTACGGATAAAAGATAAATTTTGGATATTGGCATCGTTAGCAGAAATTATTTGTGTAATTTCAGCCAGAGAACCAGGACTATTTACAACTAAAATATTCATCCGTGCAGGAAAACGTTCATTCATTTGGGCATCAATATCCCAGCGGACATCAATCCATCGTTCTGGCTGATCATCATATGCCATCAAAGCTGAAGACTGTATTGGATAAATAACAATCCCAGCTCCTGGCTGCATAATACCAACAATCCGATCTCCAGGTACTGCTCCTTCCGGTGAAAAACGTACGGGTATATCTCCACGGGTTCCTCTAATAGGCAAGGCTTTAGATTGATGATTCTCGACCATTGCATTCTTTTCATTTTCTGGAACTTTAAAAATCATACCTTGAGCATTTTCAATATTAAACCAACCTTCTTCCCCAGGCTTAAAAGATGACTTTTGTACCACACGGTGATCTTGATAATCAGGATAAACCGCTTTAATCACATCAGCGGAAAACAGCTCTCCACGCCCAACAGCAGCCAATACATCCTCTACATCTTTACGTGCTAAACGTGGCAAAACTTTCTTCAAAAGGTCTTTTGAAAATTGCTTTCCCATATATTCAAATGAACGCTCGAGAATACGATATCCTAAACCCGAATATTGTTTACGTACCGCTGCACGACTTGCTCGTCGAATAGCTGAACGTGCTTTACCCGTGACAACAAGAAATTCCCATGCTGCTGGCGGAATTTGAGCGTGTGAGCGAATAATATCAACCTCATCACCATTTTTTAATTTGGTCATTAAAGGCATAATACGACCATTGATTTTTACACCAACACAAGAATCACCGATGTCTGTATGGACGGCATAAGCAAAATCAATAGGCGTAGCTCCTTTAGGAAAAGCAATTAATCGACCTTTCGGCGTAAAACAAAAAACTTGGTCTTGAAAAAGCTCAAGTTTTGTATGTTCTAAAAACTCTTCTGGATTATCTCCATCAGACAAAGATTGTATCGTTTGACGCAACCATGCATAGGCATTCGTTTCACTTGATAACTTCACAGTCGAATAATTGGAACCGTGCTCTTTATATATGGAATGAGCAGCAACCCCATATTCAGCAACTTCATCCATAGCAGCCGTTCTAATTTGCAACTCAACACGTTGTCTTGAAGGACCAACAATTGTTGTATGAATAGAACGATAATCATTTTGCTTTGGTATAGAGATATAATCTTTAAAACGACCAGGAACCATTGGCCATGTCGTATGAATGACACCAAGAGCACGATAACAATCATTCACGGACTCAACAATCACACGAAATCCAAAAATATCCGATAATTGTTCAAAAGATAATGCTTTACTTTCCATTTTGCGAAAAACTGAATAAGATTTTTTCTGACGGCTTTTAACATCTGCTTTAATGCCATGCTCGAAAAAAAGTTTTGTCAATTCATTTTCAATTGTGGAAAGCAAATCACGGTTGTGTTTCAATAATTCAGAAAGTCGATTGGTAATCGTACGATAACCTTCTGGATTTAAATAAAAGAAAGAGAGATCCTCTAATTCCTCACGCATATCCTGCATACCCATACGACCTGCAAGTGGCGCATAGATATCCATCGTCTCCTCAGCAATTCGCCGACGTTTATCATCACGCATAACACCAAGGGTACGCATATTATGAAGACGATCAGCAAGTTTGACTAAAAGAACACGAACATCATCAGAAATAGCAATAAGAAGTTTACGAAGATTTTCTGCTTGTACGGCTTTCTTTGATACAAGATCAAGCTTATTAAGCTTTGTAAGCCCTTCAACCAACTTCCCAATTTCAGAACCAAAAAGCTGATCAATTTCTGCTCGTGTAGCGCTTGTATCTTCAATTGTATCATGCAAAAGAGCAACAGCAATCGTTGCCTCGTCCAACCGCATATCTGTCAAAATAGCAGCAACTTCTAAAGGATGAGAAAAATAAAGATCACCTGACGCACGCTTTTGATGTGCATGCTTTTTCATTGCATAATCATAGGCCCTGTTTAAAAGAGCCTCATCTACGTCAGACTTGTAACGTTGAACACGTCCAACAAGCTCACACTGACGCATCATACGAGCATATCCTTTATCTTTTCACACCTCTAATCTTTATTGAACATGTCCTATCAATAAAAGACAAGAAAAATAATTGCTCCTTACATGACAAGGTATCTTTACTCCTGTAACATAAATTGCTGCAATTAATAATCGTCACTTTTTTCTGGAACAACCAAACCTTCAATACCCGCTAAAAGCTCTTCTTCTGACATATGATCAAATGAAGTACCTTCTTCTTGCGACGACGTATTAAAAACACTTTCAGCTTCACCTGAATGGGTAATAAATTCACTTGCCATTTCTGGCTCATCTACTTCCACATGCTTTTGCAACGAATGAATAAGGTCTTCCTTTAAATCAGCAGGCGACAATGTTTCTTCTGCTATTTCACGCAAAGCAACAACTGGATTTTTATCATTATCACGATCAACCGTAATCTGCGCTCCTTGTGAAATCTGACGCGCCCGATGACCTGCTAAAAGTACCAATTCAAAGCGGTTGTCAACTTTATCAATACAATCTTCTACCGTTACGCGGGCCATTTATGCCTCTTTCTCAAATAAAAAAATTTAATAGCGGATAGAGGAGTATATACAATAATCAAAATAAAATACAAGAAAAACAACACAAACTTTTATATTTTTTGATTAAAGAACTTATTTAAAAAAATTCTTGGAAAATTTATAAAAATGTATAACCTATTCATGCTTGTTATCAAAATTTCTTTTAAAAGCATTCCAATAGATTGACTTCAAACAAAGGGAGGTCTTTCTTGACAAAATACTTGTCTGGAGTCCTTATCCTTTTAAAAGGAATACCTGCTGTTTAAACCCTTTGCAATAACAGCAGCCTTATACATACTTTTTATGATAATATCTTTATCTAAAGAGAAAACTTTTTTCTTTGAACATCATGTGTATCGCACTCTTATTCATCGAATAAATTACTGAAAGATAATCTCTCTTTACACAATAATGAGCAATAAGTTTATATTAAACTTTCTTCTAAAAAAGTTTATTTATATTCATTATAGATTGTTTATCAAAACATAACCCGTCATATACGCTATATAAAGACTCAAAAAAATAGAAAAACGATTGATGCCTAACACCATGAATAGCCAATTAACATCACTTTACCCAGAACCACCCCAAAATTGCAATTTATGTCCTAGGCTTCATCAATTTATCGCTGGCTGGCGTGTAAAAGAACCAAGTTGGTATAACGCACCGGTGCGCCCATTCTTTCCTTATAAAGGGCCAGATACAACACGCCTTCTTATTGTTGGGCTTGCTCCTGGATTACGCGGAGCAAATCGAACTGGACGTCCATTTACTGGTGATTATGCTGGGCACTTACTTTATTCAACTTTAAAAAAGTTTGGTTTTGCCCAAGGAACCTTTGAAGAAAGAGCAGACGATACTCTTGAACTTATTGATGCAGCAATTGTTAACTCTGTTCGTTGCGTTCCACCAGAAAATAAACCCACCGGTGCAGAAATTAACACGTGCCGCTATTTCTTTTCACCTCTTTTAACAAATCTTCCCAAACTTAAAGCCGTTATTACCTTAGGCACCATTGCGCACCATTCAACGATACGTGCCCTTAATGCAAAAGTTTTATCTCACCCTTTTGGACACGGTGAAATCAATAACATCGGCAGATTACGCATCTTTTCGAGCTATCACTGTTCTCGTTATAATACAAATACTGGGCGCTTGACAGACGCCATGTTTCACCAAATCTTTCAAGCAGCAAAAACATACTTAGATCAATGCTAAAACTGTTTTAAAAAGTGCTATGAATAAAGAATATCTAGATCGCATCCATCATCCATATCTTTTTAAAAGTCTTGCTTTTTCACGTCCCCAATCACGCTTTTTTTCCGTTTCGCGCTTATCATGAAGCTTTTTCCCCCGCGCTAGAGCGATCTCCAACTTAACGCGCCCTCGTTCATTAAAATAAAGTTTGAGAGGAACAAGTGTCATTCCTTCACGAGACGTTGCATTAAAAAAACGTGCCATCTCACGTTTTGAAAGTAATAATTTGCGCAAACGTCGTGGTTCATGATTAAAACGATTAGCCTGCGTATATTCAGGAATATAGCTGTTTACTAACCATAATTCCCCATTCTCAAAACTCGCATAGCTTTCAGCAATATTGGCATGATTAGAACGTAAGGACTTCACTTCCGCTCCCTGAAGGACAAGACCAGCCTCGAGATTATTAAGGATTTCAAAATTAAAACGTGCTTTACGATTGTCAGCAATTATTTTCCGTACGGGCGCGTTCTTTTTTTTATTCATGGCTTTGTCAATATCATTTTATGCTTTTAAAAGACCAGCATGACTGAGGGCTGCATCAATAATCTTCTTTGTTCTTTCTGTTAATGGAACAATAGGAGAACGCACAGTATCACCACAAAATCCTAATTTTGCAGCAGCATATTTAATACCTGCTGGACTAGGTTCAATAAACACAGCACGATTAAGAGGCATCAAGCGATCATTTAATTCTCGTGCTGTTTTATAATCACCACGAAAACAAGCGGCTTGAAGTTCAGCACAAAGCTTTGGAGCAACATTAGAAGAAACTGAAATACACCCCATACCTCCATGTGCATTAAAACCTAACGCCGTACAATCATCACCGGAAAGCTGCACAAAATCTTTTCCACACTTTTCACCTTGTTCACTAACGCGCTCAATTCTGCTCGTTGCATCCTTAACACCAATGATATTGTTAAAATCTTGATAAAGGTCTTTCATCGTTTCTACAGCCATATCGATAATAGAACGACCAGGAATATTATAAATTATAATCGGAATAGAAACAGCTTTGGCAATGGAAGAAAAATGCTTGTATAAACCAGATTGATTTGGTCTATTATAATAGGGAGTGACAACCAAAACTGCATCTGCACCAGCTTTTTGCGCGTATTGTGCAAGCTCTACAGCCTCGCTTGTGCTATTTGATCCCGCTCCAGCAACAACAGGAACACGCTTTGCAACCTGCTCAACACACAATTCTATAATCCGCTTATGTTCTTCATGACTTAACGTTGCTGATTCACCTGTTGTCCCAACAGGGCTTACTCCGTTAATCCCTTGTGTGATCTGCCATTCAACAAAATCACAAAACGCCTTCTCATCAATCGCGCCCTTGTTATCAAACGGTGTGATAAGCGCAGTTATAGCTCCCTTGAGCATGATAAACTCCCTATAATGTTTGCTTTTATTTTTTTATAATCGCCTTTTATAAATTTTAAATAGAACATAATCTTGCTCTATCATTGAAGCAAGATGAATTTCAAAAAAAGCCCCCATAAGATGAAAATGTCCCTCCTTAAATGTTGAACATTTCTTTAAAATAAGCCGTCTATATTAACGCGTTTTTCATGCTTGTGTTCTATAAATCCTTAAGTTTTTACAAAAAGCAAGGTCTCAAGGTCTTTTCTCTATGCGTGTATTATCCACCTCTCTTTTCGTATCAACCTTTACTACACTTATACTGGCAATAAGAATTTTATTTTCAAGTGCATACGCGCAAACACCCCTTTTGCAAGGGAAAGTACCAATCCCTTTGGTTCGCCCTACTCCCTTTACCGCAAAAGAAGCTCAAGAATCTCTTCAACAGATACACACTACATCACACAATACTGCTACACTTCAGCAACTGAAAACTGGGCTAGATGCACTAGCAAACAACAATATTGCAAAAACAATAAATCTTCGTAATTCAATGGAAAAACATAGCCTTGATCGTCATATTTTGACATGGGCGCTGGGGGTGTCAAACCAAGCTAATATACCCAGTTCTGAAATATTTAATGCAATCAACATGCTAAAAGGATGGCCCGGTATAGAAACGATGCAACGCAATGCTGAACGTGCTTTTCTTAACGAAACCAACGTCACACGCGCAATCATCCAAAAATTTTCTCATCACCCGCCCCAAACAGCACAAGGGATGGCTCTCTTCGCTAAAGCACTTATCGCAACGGGACAAACCACTCGTGCTCAACACGTTATTGCGCCATGGTGGCATAAAACACAGCTTAATGCAAAAGAAGAAGTATTTGTTCTTAAAAATGCAAACGCTGCATTAAAACCTATTGATCATTTGAGACGCATGCAGTTTATGCTCTATGCACATCGTTTTGATTCAGCAGCACGCGTTGCAAAATTAGCCCATGCTCAATCTCTTTTTAATGCTTTTGTGGCCGTTGAAAAAAATGATCCTAGAGCTACACAAAAATTAAAAGCTGTAGAGAGATCATGGCAAAAAGATCCTCTTTTTCAGTTTGCTCGAATACGCCATCTTCGACGAACAGAGCAATATGATGCAGCAGCAGCACTCATGATGAAAACATCAAAAGATGCATTCCGCCTTATGAACCCTCATTCATTGTGGAAAGAACAACGCGCCCTTTCTCGTGAAATGCTCGATTTAAACAAACCAAAAATTGCTTATCAACTTGTTGCAATGCACACTGGTATAACATCTGCATTAGCCGTCGATGCTGAGTTTCATGCAGGGTGGTATGCACTACGGTTTCTTCATAACCCTAAATTGGCAATGCAGCATTTTTCACGTATTCCTCAACTCTCTTCTTTACCTTTTTATGCATCACGTGGATATTACTGGATGGGACGAACAGCAGAAACGCTAGAAGAACATCAAAATGCCCAGCAATACTTTCATCGCGCAGCTCATTTTGGTGCAACTTACTATGGTCAATTAGCCGCTGCACGACTCAACCAAAAAAAGCTTAAAGTTTTCTTTCCCAAACCAACAACCGCTGAGCGACAACATTTTAGTGCACGAAAAGCGATCAAAGCAATTCAACGTCTTGAAGCAGCCGGCTATGCTGATTTTGCTAAAATTTTTTATAGAGAGCTCGGAAAAAAAATAGAAAGCCCCGGTGAATTAGCTCTTCTGGCTGTTATGGCAGAAAAAAATGGAGACTATTATACCAGCCTCAAAATTGGAAAAATGGCTGTTTTTCAGGGGAAAAATGTCGGTGCACTCTCTCATCCTCTGGGAGCTATACCAGCTTCTGCTAATATTTCTGTAGAAGAAAAATCGCTTATCTATGCCATTGCACGCCAAGAAAGCGAATTTAATCCAACAGCCATATCAAAAGCAGGTGCACAAGGTATACTCCAATTGCTTCCTACAACAGCAAAAGCACTGGCAAAAAAATACTCAATCGCATGGTCTCCTAAAAAATTTAGCAGTGATGCTCATTATAATGCAACATTAGGTGCTCATTTTCTCAATGAACAATTAGAACGTTTTAATGGATCCTATATACTAACTCTTATTGGCTATAATGCGGGTCCCCGTCGAGTCAATGAATGGATAAAACGTTATGGCGATCCTCGAGGTCAATCTCTCGATAACGTCATTGATTGGATTGAACGTATTCCTTATACAGAAACACGTAATTACGTGATGCGTGTCATGGAAAATTATGGTGTCTACAAAGCAAGACTCACTGGGAAAATAGATATAACAACCGACTTGCTTTCTGGTCGACGGAAATAATATGCCTTAACTTCCCAAATAGCATTTGAAATGCGTTCACAAGAAGTGTTTTTATTCCTTTTTAAATAGTACCCACATACCAACCTTCTTAGGATATATAAAAAGTAATTTTAATTAATTCAGTATTAATAAATTCGAAATGAGAAAACCCTCCGCTATTTTGGTCTTTTATTCCAAATACAAAATGATGAATTATCATTATAAATAAACATGTCGTACAAATAGTTCATTTCTTCTCAACATAAACGACAATATCATAGAGATTACAAATATAAGAAAAGAGTGAAACAAATAGCTCATCCTTTTACTACTGCTTATTAGACAATATTCAAATCTTGTGAAACAGCATTTTTTAAAACTATTTTTTCTGCTTATAACATTTCTATACCAAATAAGAGCACGTTATTATATATATATATCGTTTGGATTATTTCTGATAACAGAAAGACAGACACATTGAGTTAGAAAGCCTTTAAAGACAAACAATTTTCTTCTGCATCTTCCCTTTTCATTCGGTTTTACGACTTTTAAATATGTCAATATCTTTTAATAATGAAGATGAAACTTTGCTTTTTGTTTTTCTCATTTTTACATATAAGCTTTACATATAAGCTCACATCCTTCACACAAAACAGAGTATCCCCAAATAGTATGTTTTTCTTATTTATATTATTGTTTTATTTTAATGTTTCTAAGTCCATTTCACAACGGTGTATCTGAAAAGTACTTACGAAAATCCTCTCACGAATGGTATAAAAATCGATTAGACCTTTAATTAATAAAAGCTATAGCTCTATCATCCCTTAACTCCCAATGTTGCAAAAGCCCTTTCATTTAGAGCACTCATAAGAAGTATATTCACTGCTTTTTAGAAGTTTTTTATCCATGCTCCTCCTCAACTTGTATCATAAGTAAGCGGATGGTTTTGATTGATTCAACATCAAAAAAATTCGAATAAATTATATTTGAACTTTCATTAAAATTATAAACAATCATTATAAATCAATATATTATAAGAAAGCGCCCCGCATAAAAAATCAGCTAAATATTAGGGATACTCTAATTGTTTTATTCACTTTTGATGGTGGTGGTGGTGGAAAAGAACCAACGCGTCGAAGGGCTGCCATCGCTAATCGATCAAGTTCCGGGTCACCAGCAGAGACTACTACACGACTAGAAAAAATACTCCCCTGCTCATGCACCATAAATTCTAACTTCACCGTTCCTTTTGTACGATTGGTGCGCTGTCCCACAATATAATTTTTTTGCCTTTCTAATTGTGACTGTACCTTTGCTAACCACTCCATTAACAACATATCTTCAAGCCCTGCTGTACCGCCGCCCTTGTTGATGGAAGAAGAACGTACCGCCTTTGCATTGGAGCGCTTTACTACAGCCTTTGGCATCGGTATTGTTTTTTTGATAAACGCTTTATGCTCCACTTTTTGAGGTAGGGGTTCTTCCAAAGGCTTTAAGTCATCTTGTTCTACTATATGCTGAGGTTCTTCCGATTGAACTTCATCCACGGATTCCAATCCTTCTGACTCCTGCTCTAGGAGATCAGACTGTAATACTTCTTGCTCTGTATTAATATCCAACTCTCTATGAATATCTGGCAAGTCTGTATCAACATCCGGATATACAGTTTCTTGCATAAAAGTCAGCATAATCTCCGACGAGAGCAAACCATTACTTATACCAGTACTTTGAAAATAAAACTGTGCTGCCAATAATACATGCAAAAAGAAAGCCCCAATAAATGCACCAATCCAAAGAGTTAATAATTGTTTCGTATTTGCAAAAATCATCGTTTCTTCTGCCACTATTTTAAGCTTAATATTGGTGTTCAATCTCATTAAAACAGGCTATTTTGAAATTGCAACTTTTTTCTTGACTGATTTTGTCATGTTTAATATGGTCTTCTAATGATTTTGTGACGTTGTCAAAATCATTCCTACTTGGCTGGCAAGTTTTAATCAGTGAGTCCAGCCTTTTTGTATTAAAAAATTTCAAAACAGAGAGGGGATGTTTAAAAGGGTTATGATGTGTTATGCAAATAAGACGAAAAAATATCTATAAAAGCTGTGTAATTTTAAGTGCATTATCGGTCTGTATACCTTCATTTGTTTTTGCACAAAATAAAGATGGAAGTGCTGTCACTGAACTCAAACCAATCCTTATTAAAGGAAAAAAAATAGAAGATGCTTCAAATTCAATAACCATTCTGACTGATCGTAAGACCAACAAGAATATTGATGAAAGACAAATAACTGATGTTTATGATGTGAGTCGTCTTAATCCTTCCGTATCCTATAACTCAGAAAATAACAGTTTCGTTATTCGGGGTTTAGATGCAAACCGTGTTCTTATGACAATGGATGGTATTTC
Organism: Bartonella sp. AP9QHHD; assembly: GCF_042195625.1. Lineage (NCBI taxonomy): Bacteria > Pseudomonadati > Pseudomonadota > Alphaproteobacteria > Hyphomicrobiales > Bartonellaceae > Bartonella > Bartonella sp. AP9QHHD. Next base: position 59,204 of record NZ_JBHIOP010000025.1, read on the forward strand.
TCTTCCATGGTTTAATGATATATTCCGTGGTGGAGGTGGAAACACAACTTTTGATTTCAATGCTCTTTCTACGTTTGATACTATTCAAGGATCAGATTCTAGTCTTTATGGTTCTGGCGCCTTAGGGGGAATCATTGCGTTGCGTACCCTTGATCCTGAAGACCTGATCGTGGAAGAAAAGAATTGGGGAAGCCTTATAAAAGGTGGTTATAATTCTGTTGATAACAGCTGGCGCATCGATCAAGCTTTTGCTGTGCGTAATTACCAGACATTTTTACTTTTTCAAGGATCTTATGTAGAAGGTCATGAGCGCAAAAATATGGGAACAGTAGAAGGGTATGAGGAACGCACGCGCAAAAACCCTTCTCACTTTGATAAAAATAACTTGCTTTTTAAAATTCATCAATATTTGAGTGATAATCACCGCCTTGGTTTTACCGCAGAGCGTTTTGGTCATAATAGTAACACACATGAATTAAATTCGTCTAAAAGATACGCTCCAGGTTCCGTTTATGAGCAGGATAATAAACTTCGTGAGCGCTTTTCTCTTTCTTATAATTATAATGGTAATGGTGATGCAGTTCTTGATGCGTTTAATGGGCAGCTTTATTGGCAAAGGCAATCAAGTCGTTACGTTATGACAGGCGTTCGTGTTTCAGCTCCCAAAGGGGATTATTTGAGAGATAATTTCTTGCGTAATATCAATTATGGTTTCAATGCTGATGCCCTTAAAAAAGTGGATTTTGGCACTATAAACCATACGTTAAAGTTTGTAATGAATGTTTCGTCATCTAAATTTCATCACTATTTGTTAGGTAAAGACAATTGTCATATAAAAGAATACGCTCGGGGATGTCTTTTTGTTCCTGCTAATCGATCAGATTCACCAGACACAAATGGTTACAATTTAGGTTTTGTTTTTGAAGATGAAATTGGGTTGGTTGATGATCGTTTTCGTATAACACCGGGAATCCGGTATGATTGGTACAAATATGTTCCTCAGAAAACACCTTCTTATGAGAAAGCACTGATTTCTGATAAATTCCCTCCAGAAAGAAATGGTTCACGCTTTTCTCCTAAATTACGCGTGGAGTGGGATGTTCGTAATCAAGTAACGCTCTATGCTCAGTGGGCACAGGCTTTTCGTGCACCACGTATTTCAGAACTTTACGTCTCTTATATCAAACCTTCTGCTTATTACGTGAAAGGGAATCCTGATCTTCAACCAGAAACAAGCAATGGGTATGATGTTGGTCTACGGTATGGAAATGTAAATTTCGGTGGTTCCTTCAATGCCTTTTTCAATAAATATAAGAATTTCATAGATACTGAGGATAGAGGGCCATCAGAGGAATTTAGATTTGCGCGTCGGCATTACATGAATCGTTTTCACGTGCAAATTTTTGGTGTTGAGACAAAAGCCCATTTAGTTCTTAAAAATGGTTTTCATAGCAATGTTGCTCTTGCTTATTCACAAGGAAAAGATCTTGATAAAAAGGAGTATCTTAACTCAATTCCTCCTTTGAAAGCAGTTATCGGATTAGGATATGCAAAAGAGGTTTGGGGAAGCGATATTATCCTTACTTTGGCAGCTAAACGTGACAAAGTAGCCGGAGAATCTGATTACCAAAAAATTCCAGGATATCATGTCGTTGATATGACAGGGTGGTGGAAACCATTCGGTGAAACGGGACCTATTCTAAGAGCCGGTGTTTATAATCTTTTCAATACAAAATATTGGAATGTATCTGAACTTCCTTCAGGTAAAAGTTCAACACCAAAAGATTATTATAGCCAGCCTGGTCGTAACTTTAAGGTGTCGTTTGTACAAAAGTTTTAGTCACTTCTGTTAATTATTCGGTCAATAAAATCGTATTGATAAAAGGATTAATTATTGTGTTTCTATTTTCAACATCTTTAAAATTACAAAGATTTGGTAGAAAAGTTTTAATTCTTTCTGTTTTATCGTTTTTTGATTGCTCAGCTGTTGGCGATAGAGTGTTATTTTGTGATAGATTGAACTCTTAAAAGAATTTAATTTATTGCCTTGGAATTGTAAAATTTGAAAGTTAGTTTTTGAGTTAAGTAACATAAGGTAAATTCATGGCACATACAGCTGAAATGATTCTTCGTTTGCGTGAAGAAAAAAAAGAAATGCGAAACCGCGATTTTGCGGTTTCGATTGGTATATCTGAAGCGGAGCTTATTGCGGCTTATTGTACCATTGGAAAAGCAAAAAGGCTACAAACTGATGTTGCTACTCTCTTGGAAAATGCACCTCGACTTGGAACCGTCATGGTCTTAACTCGCAATGAATATGCTGTTCACGAAATAACGGGACGCTTTGAAAAAATTGTTCAAAACGAACATATTCCTATCACACTTGGTGAAATTGATTTGCGTATTTTTACAAAACAATGGAAGTTCGGTTTTGAATATGATGTCGTTATTCTTGGAAAACCTACAAAAAGTCTGCAATTCTTTGATCAACATGGCGTTGCTATTTTAAAGGTCTATTCTAAAGATATGACAAATATGGAAGAGTGGAATGAACTTGTTGAAAAGCTCCTTCTTGAAGATCAGTCTCCTGTTCTTAACATTCTTCCCGTTTCTCTCCCAGCCCAATGTGACATAACAGAATTGGATATTGAGAGTTTTCGGGATCGTTGGCGGAAAATGACAGATGTACACCAACTTCACAAAATTATTTCCGAATTTAAAATTAATCGACATCATGCTGTAAAATATGTTGGTAATGAATTTGCCGATGAATTACAGGTAAATGCTGTTGAAATAATGCTTAACCAAGTCGCACAACAAGAACTGCCAATCATGTGTTTTGTTGGGAATAAAGGGTGTATTCAAATTTTTAGTGGGACTGTAAAAAATATTAAGCAAATGGGACCTTGGCTTAATGTTCTTGATCCAAGATTTGACCTTCATTTACTCACGTCTGGGATTGCTAGAGTATGGCATGTTCGCAAACCTACCCGTGATGGTTATGTCAGTTCACTTGAAGTTTTCGATAAAGATGATGAGATGGTTATTCAATTTTTTGGCGTACGCAAGGAGGGTCAAAAAGAACGTGAAGATTGGCGTTCTTTATTGAATAGTTTGCCATCATGCCAAGAAAACAGCAGTAACTAAGATAAGATAAGGTTAGACATGTTCATATCTCTTTTACATAGGTTATCAAACCTTTTTCTTACGTGTTTACTGCTCTCTCTTACTTGTTTTTCTAAACAAGTAATTGCTGAACCTGCAACGCGTTTTCCTGAAAATGCTCGAATTGTTTCTATCGGCGGAGCACTTACAGAAATTGTCTATGCATTGGGAGCCCAAGATCAACTTGTCGCCCGTGATAGTACAAGCGTCTACCCACAAGAAGCGCTCAAGCTTCCTGTGCTTGGATATATGCGTGCTCTTTCACCTGAGGGGGTTTTATCACTTGCTCCAGAGGGTATATTGCTTGTTGAAGGAAGTGGTCCCGCTTCAACAATTGATATTCTCAAAAAAACATCAATACCTCTGGTGATCATACCAGAAGACTACTCCCGTGAAAATGTGATAGAAAAGATTCGCCTCGTTGGTCAAGCCATTCATCGGGAAGTGCAAGCCGCGGCGTTAATTGAGAAATTGAAGCGTAATTTTTTAGACAACGATGCGCGTTTGGCGAAAGTAACAACACCAAAGCGTGTTCTTTTTGTTTTCTCTGTGCAAAATGGACGCGTCATGGCATCTGGAACAGGTACTGCAGCTGATAGTATGATCAAACTTTCAGGCGCTATCAATGCTATCACCGATTATAAAGGATATAAACTTCTCAACGGCGAAGCATTATTGAAATCAGATCCTGATGTTATTTTGCTTGTAAAACATGGTGCAAGATCAACCAGCATTGATAAGATTTTAGCCATACCGGCAGTTCAAGCAACAACTGCAGCGAAAAATCATGCCATAAAACAGATGGATGCTATGTATTTTTTGGGATTTGGTCCACGTACTGCAGACGCATCAAGAGAGCTTATTGAGATACTTTATGGTGCACATCAAAACGGTAAGAGCTGATAAAAATGGTAGACGGTACATCCAAGATGCATTTACCTAAAGAAAAAGAAGGTAAAAAAATAAACCGTTCAAAGCAGGGAAAAATTTTATTATTAAGCTTAATAATATTCCTTATTTTCAGTATTTTTGGTGGGCTCTTGAATGGTGCAGCAAAGGTTTCTTTCGTTGATCTCCTCCATGTGATACTTACACAAGATTTTTCGCTAAGTAGTAAAACGCGTGATTACCTCGTGCTCATCGACATAAGGCTTCCCCGTGTTATCTTGGGATTATTAATTGGAGCAGCCTTAGCTGTCTCCGGTGTTCTTATGCAAGGGCTTTTTCGTAATCCTCTTGCAGATCCCGGAATTGTAGGTGTATCAGCAGGTGCTGGACTTGGAGCAGTCTTAGCAATTGTTGTCGGCATTGCTTTTCCTGTTTCTTTTGCACCTTTTCTAGAGCCTTATAAAGTTATCATAGGTGCTTTTTTTGGTGGACTTTTATCAACGATTATTCTCTACATAATAGCAACGCATAACAGCTTTACCTCTATTGCAACCATGCTGCTTGCTGGTATTGCTCTTGGTGCATTAAGCAGTGCAGTTGTCGGAACATTGATTTTTGTCGCAAATGACCAACAACTGCGTGATATCACTTTTTGGAGTCTGGGCTCTCTTGCGGGCGCTACGTGGTTGAAAGTATGGCTCGTTCTCCCTTTTATCGTTATTGGTCTTCTTTTCTCTCCCTTTTTATCACGAGCACTTAATGCCCTTGCTCTTGGAGAAGCTGTTGCTGGCCATATTGGTTTCCATATTCAACGCGTCAAAAATATTGCTATTCCCCTTGTTGCTCTTATGTGCGGTAGTGCTGTTGCTGTCAGTGGTGGTATTGGTTTTATTGGTATTATTGTTCCTCATATTTTACGTCAACTCATAGGTCCTGATCATCGCTATCTCATTCCTTGCTCTGCTCTCTTGGGAGCAGCATTACTTATTTTTGCTGATATGTTTGCACGCTTAATTGTTGCCCCCGCAGAATTGCCGATTGGGATTGTAACAGCACTTTTTGGTGCACCTTTCTTTCTATGGATCCTTATATGCAAACGAGGAACAGACTTTTCATGATTGAAGCGACAAATATTTGTGTTCAGCGCGGAAAGAAGCAGATTCTTAAACACATTAATCTTCAAGCTAAAAGTGGTGCTTTTACCATTATTATTGGTCCTAATGGATCAGGAAAAAGTACTTTTATCAAAGCTCTGAGTGGTGAAATTCCTTACAGTGGAAAAATAACCTTAAATGGTTATAATGTATGCCAAACAAAAACTCATGTAATGGCAAAAATGCGCGCTGTACTACCACAATCAACAACGCTCGTATTTCCATTCTTAGTCCATGAAGTTGTAGGGCTTGGCCTTTCTGTAAACCAATTTAGCATTGCCAAAGCCGAATTGCAAAATCTTATCCAGAAAGCTTTAGAGTGCGTTGACCTTTCTGATTATGGCAACCTGTATTATCACCAATTATCAGGTGGAGAACAAGCTAGAGTACAACTTGCCCGTGTACTTTGCCAAGTCTGGAAACCTGTTCATAATGGGATTCCTCGCTGGATGATATTAGATGAACCTATTGCTAGCCTCGATATTCAACATCAAATCATCGTTATGGATATTGCTAAACAATTTGCTCATTCTGGTGGCGGCGTTCTTGCTGTTCTTCATGACCTCAATCTCGCGGCACATTATGCAGATAACATGATCTTGCTCAAGGAAGGTGAGATTTATTGCGAAGGAAATGCAACTAATGTGTTGACAACACAAAATCTCCGCAATGTTTATCATTGTTCTTTAAACGTTTCTGAATTACCTAAAGAAGATATCCCTTTTATACTCCCTCAAACGACATCCTCCTATGAAATTAGATCTCTAGGCTATCGGCTTCAATCTAAAAACTAAAGTCCATAGCAAAATAAAACACGCAAATATTCAAGAATCTTTTTTATTTTCATATGAACTCCTTTTTGTCATCTGTCATTAAAAAAGAAGACCAATTACCCTAAAGATATTTTTGGAAAAAAATACCAGTTTAAAATCTTTTAAGATTTTACGTAACTAAAAACATGTGAAATTTTATTTGCTATCAAACTGTTATATCATACAAATTTATACAACATAAACATGCGTTTTCCCACTCTTTCTATCACTTTTATCTTTATAAAAATGATTCAAGAAATGCGTATAAATGCCTTTGTTATAATAACGGGTGTATTATTATATCTTCTAAGGACCATATAGAAATCAAGTACCTTTCTCCCCTGCATAAAAGATTTATTTGTAACTTTAATGGTAATGTTTTCTTTATAATACATATATTTTAGCTTTTTGTATAAATAAATATTGATTTACAATGATATTTTTACTTTTCTCTCTCTATTAAAAAATTGTTTATTGGCATATCATAAAGAATTAACCTATTGAATAAAAACTTTAAAATAAACTCAATAACGCTTCTTGTAAGCCCCCTAATGCAAAAACAATGCGGAATATAGGGATGAGGAGAGAGTATAGAAATAGCGTTTGTCTTCTGCTTCATAAGCATAATGATGATTCCACTCAAAGGGGAACTATCATTTACAGATAAAGCCTCCTACCATGGCAATGCAAAGAAATGAAATCGACAACAAGGTGAGAAATCTCTTTATAAGATGAATTAACTCATACAGGGATATGCTATTTTTGTACAAAAAAACGCTAAAAATATTGTACTTTTTTATGCCTCAGGTTGAATAATTTTATTACCTTCCCCTATCAAAACACCTTGTGAAAAAATATATCTCCAGATCTCTTCACGGCACAGTTTAAATGATTTTTACACATTTTCCCTATGTTATCATATAATTATAAAAAAGTTATGATTTTCTTTTTTTATAATAAATTATATCCTTAACTCTTTCTTTCAATCATTTTAAAATTGTTTTTTGACGCTCTCAAGTATTCTATTAACAATATAGATTTCCTTTTCATATGCATAGAAAATAACGCGGAATTGCTCCGCGTTAACAAAATTATCAAGGTGTATAGATTATTATTACTTAAACATACTCATGATTTTATAGCATAGACAACGGTTGTATTAACAGGGCGCGTTTCTGCCTCACCCGTATGGGAAAGAGTTACCTTGTGTGTATGTGCACCAGCAGAAGCTGTTCTCCCTTTCAGGGTTGCATTATAAGTATAATGATTCGGGAGTCTCCCAATATCACCAACGGGCCATCCTACCCCTTGATACTCAAAATTATGCGCATGCTCGCCTGCGTTTTCAATACTCCCAATATGCGTATGTGATTTTATGCTATCTTGTTGTTCATCTGCAAACTTTCTACCACCATCTAAACCCCGACCATTATCAAAGCCGCGTAAAAACATGCCTCTAAAATCGGGAACTTTAAAAGTTTTATTGCTGTCTTTTCCCCATTTATCACCTATTGCCTCGAATAACTGCGGATAATCTTCACGCTTATAGGCCTTACCATCACATAAAAGCCAACCATTTGGCACATTTTGCATAGCAAATGTTGCAATGAATCCAGAGGGGAAACTTTCTATCTTTGGTGGTGTAGGGTTTAATAAATACCAACCCTCATGCTCTTTTATTAAAACACCATTATTGTATACCATTTCATAAATGCCATCTGTTTGAAATTCTCCACCTTCTAATGGTATAACCCCCGTATCAGTGGCTTTATAGATAAGCTTTTCTCCTATATTATTAACAGTTATTGTTGTCACGCCAATATTTACACCACAAGCTTTAAAACGTATGACGATATCATTGTTGTATTTCTTTATAGGCGAAACTGTCTTTAAGGTAATTAATGTTGTTTTATCTTCCAAATTTACTATAAAGCTTGAATTAATAGATCCACCATTATCTGCAAGATATTCGCGCACGCGCTGCATCATCGCCCTTGCACTATCATTAACAGAACTAGGCGGCTGTCCTTCTGCCCAATTAATGATACTATCTGAATAAGCATTTTCATCAGCCTTTAGAGACCAATCATAGATATTAGACATTTTAAATCCCCCATTATTTTCATAGTTTTTCTAACAACTTCTCGTTCTGTGCACTAAAATGTGCTGCCGTTGTTTATTGGTACATCATAACCACTGCACCATCCTTATTTACGCATTTTATCTCTCTTCACTCCTTCCAATTTTATAACCTAAATTCACCAGACGCTTTTCATAACATTAGTATTAATGCTTTCTCTTCTAATGTATAATGTAACCACCTCATCTGATGTTACTTAATATCTTGTTTTGTTGCTTTGCTGTTGTTATATAATTATTTTTTCAATCTTGCATCTTGTTGCAAAATTTATAAATACTTCCAAAATTTTTCTTATTATGGATTTCATATAACCATTACTGAATGTAATAACTTATCATCCACATAGAAAGTTTCTGACTTAAACATTATCTTTTTTTATTTTTTTCAATAGTTTAAATCTATCTCTTCGATATTTTATACCATATATTTTAAACAAAGAAATTCTATCTTTTGGCTATCATTTGTATTAAAACTTTAAAAATTAGCTTCAAATTTTTTGCATGCTTCATTATGTTTTTATTCACATGCAAATACTTTGTTCTATTTTATTCAATTGATTTCTGAAATTGTGTCACAAGATTAGCACCAATGTTTTTTTGAATAAGCTTTTGTTCAATCTAAATGTATCACAGAGAATATATTCAATATGGACATTTGCTCCACACTTTCATTAAACTGGAAATAAAATACTTTGAAATATTAAATATCACACACCTTCACAAAATTTGAAGGTTGTATTCGATCCGGAAAAAACTAAAAAGCATAACCCAGCCCCTCCCCCAATTTTTATGAACAATATCCTTGTTTATTAAACGCCCCATAACCAACTTTTCCCCTCCCACACTTAGCACATCCTCCTCTATATATTATTATATGTATATTTTTTTTGCAAGAACAATAAATCATTCTAAACAACATCTTGCAATTATTGGTGTTCTTCTTAATTCAAGGCAATATTATTTTTATAATAAAGATTAGGTATTGTTTCTCGCTTTTATTTATCGCATTCTTAATGGGAACATCCCCCTCATGAAGAATAGAATGCCCCAAACAAAATATAATGATATTGCATATTACGCACTTTTTAAGAAATATTGTTCAAAATATACTCCTTTCATTTTACGACAGCGCACGTCAATGATACAATAGCAAGCCATTATAGATCATCAGCTTTAAGCTTTTGAAGATACAAGTGGAATCCATCATACATTTTGTTGGCTCCCACGTTTTGACAGCCTCACTCTTAGAATGTTCATTAAATGACATTTGGCTTCCTTTCTTCAAGTGCTTTGCCCCATACGCTCCCACTTATGACGTGCAAGGAAGTGTTTTTATACGAAAAGATATATGATGAGAGGATCTTATGGTATTCTGAGTTATTATTTTAATATGAAAAAAATCTCAATCAAAGCCATAAACTATCTACTTTTCCCTGATAATCCGTTTTTAACTTTATTCTGGTTTATAAAAGCTTCAATATCATAGTTTATCACTTCATAATATCTATTTTCACTCTTAAAAACACACCAAAATCGTTTAAAATATATTTTTATGATTGACAATATAGATATTTAAGCCAACCATATTCGTATTAACAAAAATACTTCAAGTGGGAGGAGGCATGCAAATATTAGAATAGATATTGTATCAGTTTTTCAAAATAACTTTTCTTGAGCTGTATTGGGTTTTCTTTGCTACAAAGCAATACTATCCCTATTCATCTGAATGCTCGTGATTGATAATTTGAATACATCTCCATTAACATCGTAACTCCATTAACATCGCAACCTATTTTTGAACTCCGTGTCTATAAGGAAAAAGTTTGTGCAGAAAAATACTCCATCAATCAGTTGTAGCCCCTTTCCCGCTTCACGCAAAATTTATCAACAGAGCCTTCTCTTTTCTGATGTGCGCGTACCATTGCGTGAAATTTCACTGGCTGATGGCAGTGGTGAAAAACCTTTAAACGTCTACGATACTTCTGGCCCCTACACAGATAAAGATATGATCATTGATATTACAAAAGGCCTGCCAGCAATTAGCTTGCCTTGGCTCTCTAAGCGGGATGATACTGAAACTTATCCTGCACGATTAGTTAAACCTGAAGATAATGGATTGACTTCTGATAAAAACCTTACACCAGCCTTTAAGCAAAAACGTTCTATTTTACGAGCAAAAAATGGCAAAGCAATTACACAAATGGCTTACGCACGCGCAGGTATTATTACCGCCGAAATGGAATATGTGGCTATACGAGAAAATGAAGGATTAGCAGTAGAAGAACGGCAGAATGTACCATCAAATGAAACATTTGCTGGATCAATACCAGAAATTTATACTGCGGAATTTGTGCGCAATGAAATTGCTTGTGGACGCGCCATTATTCCACAAAACATTAATCATCCAGAGTGCGAACCCATGATTATTGGGCGTAATTTTCGTGTTAAAATTAATGCTAATATTGGCAATTCAGCAGTAACTTCATCTATGGAAGAAGAAGTTGATAAAATGGTTTGGGCCATTCGCTGGGGAGCAGATACAGTTATGGATCTCTCAACAGGTCGAAATATTCATAATATTCGTGAGTGGATTATTCGAAATTCTCCTGTGCCCATCGGGACTGTTCCTCTGTATCAAGCACTCGAAAAAGTACAGGGTATTGCCGAAAACTTAACATGGGATATTTTCCGTGATACCCTTATTGAGCAAGCAGAGCAAGGTGTTGATTATTTTACCATTCACGCAGGATTAAGATTACCATTTATTCCTATGACCATTGATCGTGTAACAGGTATTGTTTCACGAGGCGGTTCTATTATGGCAAAATGGTGTCTCCATCATCACAAAGAAAGCTTTCTCTATGAACATTTTGATGAAATTTGTGATATTGCACGCACGTATGACATCTCTCTTTCATTGGGGGATGGATTACGCCCTGGCTCTATTGCCGATGCCAATGATGAGGCCCAATTTGCAGAGCTTAAAACTTTGGGAGAATTGACAAAAATTGCTTGGAAAAAAGATGTACAGGTTATGATTGAAGGTCCTGGGCATGTCCCAATGCACAAAATTAAAGAAAATATGGAGCAACAATTAGATCTTTGTCATGAGGCGCCTTTTTATACTTTGGGACCTCTTACAACGGACATTGCTCCTGGTTATGACCATATTACATCAGCAATTGGTGCCGCTATGATTGGATGGTTTGGAACTGCTATGTTGTGTTATGTAACACCTAAAGAACATCTAGGACTGCCCGATAGGAATGACGTAAAAACTGGTGTGATCACTTATAAAATTGCTGCTCATGCCGCTGACCTTGCTAAAGGTTTACCTAGAGCACAATTGCGCGATAATGCTCTTTCGCGTGCACGATTTGATTTTAGATGGCACGATCAATTTAACCTTTCTCTTGATCCAGAAACAGCCTGTGCCTTTCATGATGAGACAATGCCTAAAGAAGCCCATAAATTAGTGCATTTTTGTTCCATGTGTGGACCAAAATTCTGTTCTATGCGTATTTCCCATGATATTCGTGAGGCAGCTGCAATAAGAAAAACAAAAGGGGAAGGTATGATCGCCATGGCCGAAAAATATCAGAAAAATGGTGACCTTTATATGGAAATTGTTCCTCCTCAAAAAAAGAAAGTAAATAGTTGAAGAACATTCTTATCAAAGGTGCAGGTGTAGGCGGCTTAACAGCTGCCTTTATGTTACAGCAAAAAGGTGCTTCTGTTACTGTATCAGCCCCCCCTCATTCACCTATAGGAAGTGCTAGTTGGTATGCAGGAGGAATGCTCGCACCTTACTGTGAAAGGGAAAGTGCAGAACAAATTGTTGAAGATCTTGGTGTACAAGCTATACAATGGTGGCGTAAAACGCTCCCCAACCTTGTCATACAAAAAGGCACTTTAGTGGTTGCACCTACACGAGATAGAGGAGAGCTCGAACGATTTTCTGTACGTACGCATAATCACAAAACCGTAGATAATACAGAAATAGCTCATCTTGAACCAGATCTTGCTGAACGTTTTAACTGTGCACTCTTTTATGAAAATGAAGCCCATATTGATCCTCGCAAAGCACTTATGGCTTTAAAAGAAAAGCTGCTCAACAATGGAGCCTGTTTTGTTGATGTAGAGAAGGCTGAAAAAAAATTTGATATTGTTATTGATGCGACAGGAATAGCACGTTTAGGAAAAGATAAAAATATACGGGGCGTACGCGGTGAAATGCTTCTCGTGCGCTGCACCGATATTAAAATTTCGCGTCCAATTCGTCTTCTTCATCCACGGTTTCCTCTCTACATTGTACCTCGACAAGATAATATTTTTATGATTGGTGCAACGATGATTGAAAGTGACTTTGATGGTGCAATCTCTGTAAGATCAATGATGGAACTGCTCAACGCGGCTTATACTTTACATCCTGCTTTTGCTGAAGCAGAAATTATTGAATCTGGCGTTGGTGTTCGTCCATGTTATCCTAATAACTTCCCTTCTGTGCATAAAGATGGTAACTTTATTTCTATTAATGGATTTTATAGACATGGTTTTCTGTTGTCTCCAGAAATGGCAAAACGAGCAATGGAATTGGCATTGGAATAAAACATGCAAATATTTGTTAATGGTGAAACAGTCCAAACAGAAGTTATGACTCTCGGTCTCTTGCTTGAAGAATTGGGGTATGAAGGAAATTGGCTTGCAACTGCTGTTAACGCTGAAGTTGTTCCCATAGATGCACGAAGCCAATTTGTCTTGCATGAAGGAGATAAAATTGAAATTTTAAGCCCAATGCAAGGAGGCTAAAATTATGCTGAATCTTTATGGACGACAATTCTCTTCCCGTCTTCTATTAGGTACAGCGCAATATCCTTCACCAGCAATCCTTCGTGATGCTATTCATAAATCGAATACGGAAATTGTAACTGTTTCCTTGCGCCGTGAAACTGCAGGTGGAAAACAAGGTGGACAATTTTGGAAATTTCTTCAAGAACTTGGGGTAACAGTGCTTCCTAATACTGCTGGTTGTTATACTGTTAAAGAGGCCGTAACCACAGCGCAATTAGCAAGAGATCTTTTTAAAACAGCTTGGATTAAACTCGAAATTATCGGTAATTCAGACACCTTACAGCCAAATATTTTTTCCTTAATCGAAGCTGCTCAAATTTTAAACAATGAAGGTTTCAAAATTTTTGCCTATACAACGGATGATCTCATTGTTGCTGAAAAACTTTTCGACATTGGTTGCCGTGTTATTATGCCTTGGTGTGCTCCTATTGGTTCTGCCAAAGGACCTCATAATACTGATGGATTGCGTTCTATCCGTGCTTACCTTCCTGATGCTACTCTTGTTATTGATGCCGGCATTGGACGCCCATCACATGCCGCCATTGCGATGGAACTGGGTTATGATGCGGTCCTTCTTAATACCGCAGTTGCTAAAGCAGCTGATCCTGTTTTGATGGCTGAAGCATTTTCTAAAGCTGTTCAAGCAGGACGTATGGGATATAAAGCTGGCATGATCGAAGCACGCAATGTAGCAGTCCCTTCAACACCAATCATTGGAAAAGCGGTATTTTCATGAAACTGGATCCATTTTACCTCATCGTTGATAACGCTGATTGGATTGAACGTTTGCTTCCTCTTGGTATCAAGCTCGTACAATTGCGTATGAAACATGAAAATCAACAACTAATCCGTCAACATATCAAGCGTGCAAAAAACATATGCAATAAATTGGGAGCACAATTAATTATTAATGATCATTGGGAAATAGCAATTGATGAAAAGTGTAATTTTATTCATCTGGGACAAGAAGACCTAAGCAATGCTGATCTTCATGCAATTCGTAAAAGTGGTATAAAAGTTGGTCTTAGTACACATGATGAACATGAATTGGATATCGCACTCTCTGCTAATCCTGAGTATATTGCACTTGGTCCTATTTATCCGACAATCTTAAAAAAAATGAAATGGATGCCGCAAGGACTAGAAAAAATCAAACAATGGAGAAAGCGGATTGGTGCTTTACCTTTGGTGGGTATTGGTGGTTTAACACCAGAACGCGCAGTGGGTGTTTTAAAAGCAGGAGCAAATAGTGCTGCTGTTGTGACTGATATTATCCTCCATAAAAAACCAGAAGAGCGTGTACAGCAGTGGATAAAAGTGACACAAACATGGCGTTGATACCTTCTATTCTTATTGTTGCGGGCACTGATCCAACAGGAGGTGCTGGTATTGTTCGTGATATAGAAACCTCTGCACATTTTCAAATAAAAGCAAATTTAGCAATTACTTGTGTTAACGTACAAGATGATAATCGCGTTGTCGAAATCATTGCAATGCGTGGAGACCTCGTCGCTGCGCAAATGCGTGCTGCCCTAGAAGCAAATCCAATAAGCGCAATAAAAATCGGTATGACGGGGACAAAAGCAATTATAGCAGCAATCTGTAACGTACTCAAAGACTATCCCCATGTTCCAGTTATTTGGGACCCTGTACTTGTCGCTTCATCAGGAGGAAAACTAATAACGGAAACAATCATCGACACGATGATCAATAAACTGCTTCCTCATGTTGATCTTTTAACACCGAATAGAGAAGAACTCGCTCTTCTTAGCCAAAGTCCATTGGCATCTCATGATAAGCAAGCAATACAACAAGCAAAAAAACTTTTGTCATTGGGAGCTCGCTCTATTTTAGTAAAAGGGGGACATGCGGAGGGTCCTCTTGCAATTGATAGCTTCATTGACAAAACTGAAGTCATAAATATCTCTACTCCACGTTTAAAAGGAACAATGCGAGGAACAGGTTGCATTCTCTCAAGCGCTATTGCAGCGCATTTAGCATTAAATGAACCTCTCATTTCAGCTGTAAAAAAAGCAAAAGAATATATCCACACATTGCTTTTAACCCATTGTAAAAATAGTTTATAATGTCTTAGTATTTTTCTCATATAAAAGTAATATTTATATATTCATTAATATATTTATTTTTTAATAAAAATTATTTAAAAAATATAATAATAAAAATTTATACTTTATTTTATAAATAAAATACTACAAAATTCACTTTCATTAAGTATTAAATATAGAATATAATGATAAAAAATATTATCACACCACTTGCATTCAGTAAAAAATTCTTTTAGTATGAGTGAGTTTAGTCTGTTTAAAAAGTTGAAATAACGCAATTTAAACAAATTATACATTTAAAGATGCATATAATCGCGAACATTCGCATTTTACGATTTGCCTTTTTTGTGAAAAGAGAGAATCCTATCAGCGTTCTTATACATTAATGGCTAGCGAATACATTTAATAAAACTTGAAGGATAATTTTGTTTGATCTATAATCGCTAGATCATTAGAAAAAATAAAATGTTAAATCAAACACCATGCTCAATTTCCTATGAAGAACTCTTAAACTTTTATAAAGAAAGTGGTGCGGATGCCGTTCTGACAGATTTTCCTATTGATCGTTTTAAGCAGTCTGCTTGTTCAGAGAGAAAATTAATATCTGTCGTGAACATTTCTCATAATCAACAAGCATCTCCCAAAACATCTCCAACCGTAAAATTAGATCATCATCAGCTGCATAACTCTAGGACTATACAAAATGAATCCACAGCTATAGAGAGTGCAAAAAATGCAAAGACACTTGATGAATTAAAATCTGCTCTCCTTGCATTTAATGGCTGTTCATTAAAATTGACAGCAAAAAATACCTGTTTTTCAGATGGAACAGCAGGAAGCCCCCTGATGCTTATAGGCGAAGCACCAGGACGAGACGAGGATATACAAGGAATTCCTTTTGTGGGAAAAGCCGGGATGTTGCTTAATAAAATCCTCGCATCAATTGGCTTAACAAGAAATAATGTTTACATTGCCAACACTATTCCTTGGCGTCCGCCAGGAAATCGTACACCAACACCAAGAGAAGTTGCCTTGTGCCGCCCTTTTATTGAACGGCACATTTATTTAGCGCGTCCTCGTGTTCTTATAGCACTAGGAGGCGTTGCTGCACAGTTTCTTACTGGATCTCAAAATGGGATTATCCGAACAAGAGGGAAATGGCATATCTATGAAAGCGAGGATAATATAAAAATACCTGTTATGCCAACTTTCCACCCAGCTTACCTTCTTAGAACCCCTAGTCAAAAGAAGCTTACATGGATAGACTTCTTAGAAGTAAAAAATCGCCTCGACAGCCTTTTGTAATTCTTTAATCCTATATTGCTTCTAAAATTAACACACCCTTCTTTAACTCTTAAAATACAAATGGGAAAAAACTATGAAACAGCCAATAACATCTATTTATCGTTTGGAAGACTACCAACCAACCCCTTACGTTATCCCTAAAACACAACTTTCTTTCCAATTAGCACCGACAAAAACCTATGTTACAGCCATATTGTCTATTGAATCCCGTCACGATACAAAAGAATTAACACCTCTTGTTCTTTCTGGTGATGATCTTACTTTAATTTCCGTTTCTATTAATGATGAGATATTAGCCCCAAACACTTATAAAGTGACGGCTTCACGTTTAGAAATTACAACGCCACCAACGGTTCCTTTTACATTGAAATTGGTTACGGAACTGAATCCTGAAAGCAACCGCCAACTTATGGGGCTTTATCTTTCAAATGGTGTTTATTGCTCACAATGCGAATCGGAAGGTTTTCGTCGTATTACTTATTTTTACGACCGCCCAGATGTTCTTTCTACCTATAGAGTGAAAATTGAAGCAGATACCCAAACAATCCCAATCTTGCTTTCAAATGGTAATCTGGTGGAAACAGGAACTTTAGAAAATAATCGCCATTTTGCCATTTGGGAAGATCCTTATCCCAAACCATCTTATCTCTTTGCTTTAGTAGGTGGAGATCTTGATAAGTTAGAAGACCATTTTACAACTGTATCTGGACGACGTATCGAGCTTGGTATCTATGTAGAAAAAGGAAAAACCGAACGCGCAACCTATGCAATGGATGCTCTTAAACGTTCCATGCGTTGGGATGAACAATGTTTTGGGCGCGAATATGATCTTGATGTTTTCAATATTGTTGCTGTTTCCGACTTTAATATGGGAGCAATGGAAAACAAAGGCCTTAACGTTTTTAATGATAAATATGTTCTTGTCGATCCTGAAACAGCAACCGATCAGGATTATAGAAATGTTGAACGTGTCATTGCACATGAATATTTTCATAATTGGAGCGGTAATCGTGTTACCTGTCGCGATTGGTTTCAACTCTGTTTAAAAGAAGGATTCACTGTTTATCGTGATCAGGAATTTTCATCAGATCAAAATGTACGCAGCCTACAGCGAATTGAAAATGTAAAAGCATTAAAAGCGACGCAATTTGCAGAAGATGCAGGACCTCTTGCGCATCCTGTGCGTCCTCGTCAATATAGCCAAATTAATAATTTTTACACAACAACTGTTTATGAAAAAGGTGCTGAAGTTGTTCGCATGATACGGACTATTTTAGGTCCTACTCTTTTTCGTAAAGGCACTGATCTTTATTTTCAACGTCATGATGGACAAGCTTGTACAATTGAAGATTTTATTACCTGTTTTGCTGAAGTGTCTGGTCAAGACTTCTCCCAATTCATGCTATGGTATGAACAGGCAGGAACACCCAATGTAGAAATCGATAGTCATTATAGCGATGGTGTTTTAACAATTCATGCAAAGCAACATATTCCCGCAACCCCACAACAAAATACAAAAAAGCCTATGCTTATCCCTATCGTATTTGGCTTGTTAGGACCTAACGGAGAAAACCTCACCTATGAAGCAGATACAAATATTCAATCAGATGTTATGCTTTTATCCAAGGAAAGCCAAACCTTTACATTAAAGGGACTGCGTGAAAAACCCGTTTTATCACTGCTGCGAGACTTTTCAGCACCAATCATTCTACACACTCCATTCAATGAAAGAGAACTTATTTTTCTTGCACAACATGATGACAATCACATCAATCGCTGGCAATCTCTTAATCATTTAATGACGCAAGCTTTGATTCAAAGCATTCAAGATAAAACACAAGAAAAAGCAACACTCCCTTCTGCTTTGCTAAAGCTGATTGAAACGATCATAACAGATGAAACCTTAGAGCCTGAATTTCGTGCCTTCTGTTTAAATTTACCTAGTGAAGTTGAGCTTGCTCATACAATCGGTAAAAATATTGACCCAGATCGTATTCATTATGTCCGCAATCAGTTTTTAGTTTCACTTGCACAAACTCACCAAGAGCTCTTAACAAAACTCTATGGACAAATGCAAACCCAAGAGCCCTATTCACCAAACACTGCACAAGCTGGAAAGCGAGCATTAAAGAATATCATACTGGATTACCTTTCCATTGCTGAAGCCAATCCAAATCGAGCTGCTATACAGTATGCAACAGCTGATAATATGACTGACCGTATGGCGAGTATCGCTGTTCTCGTGAAGCGTTTTAATGAAAATGAGCAGGCACAAAATGCCTTAAATGATTTTGAAAACCGCTATCGGCATGACCCTTTGGTCATGGATAAATGGTTTTCTATTCAAGCAATGGTTGCTGGCACATCAACACTCGAGAATGTTCAAAAGCTCATGCAACATCCGCTTTTTTCACAAGATAATCCTAATCGTGTACGTTCCCTAATCGGTGTTTTTGCCTCTAACAATCTCACGGGCTTTAATAGGATGGATGGAGCGTCTTATCATTTTCTTTGCCAAGTCATTTTGGAAATTGACAAAAAAAATCCACAGCTTGCTTCACGATTATTAACAATGATGCGCTCTTGGCGACAATTAGAACCTATTCGACAACAAAAACTTGAAACTGAATTAAAAATGATTGCTGTTGCGCCAAAATTATCAAGCGATGTTGCTGATATCATTAATCGGCTGCTCACTTAAAACAAAAAAATATTTTTAAATCAATATGCTATAATATTTTTTAAAATAAATTCTATAAACTATTCGATCATCATTAAACCTATAAACAGGCAATCTAAGCCTGTTTATAGGTCACGTTTAAAGTGCTTTTTCCTTTTCATATTCCAAAATCATAAAAGTAAAATTATTTTTTTAAAAAAAAGACTGGACAGAAGACTCCTGTTTTGATTCATTGCACTCGATGGGGTTACTATGAATATCGAAGCAGTTTTTAAATCACATTATTCCAGAATTAAAGGAACGCGAGATGGCTAAATTGGACGCATATAATGCGCCAAGGGAGGTGTATGCTGATTCAAAATCAAGCGCTCAAAGTCGCAAGGAGCGGACAGAGCGTACCAATCTGTTTTTTGGTCTTGCCTATCAAAAACTTCTTTTTATTGAACCTTGGCTGCGACGTTCACTCCCATTTGTAATTCTTGCATTTCTTGTTATGCTAGCAGCAATCCGTTTCCTATCAATCTATGATTGGCGCAACACAATTGATAAAAACACGCGTTCTACCATCACTCTCTTAGCTTCTCATATTACCAATACAATTAATCATGACTTACTGGCTGTTTCTCAGAAAGGAAAAGTCTCTGCCTTGTCTCATAGTCATTTGCAAAATATCCTCACTACTTTTCGTAACAAAGGTTTTATAAAAACCAGCGCTGTTATTGCTATTGTCGATCAAAAAGGCAATGTCCTAGCTTCATCAAGTTCCGAGATTGTCTTAGGAAAACCCTTACAGAATTTTACCTCTGAAAGCATTACTTTACAAGCTCTAGGAAAACATGCTGGAATCATGAAAATTACAATAGGAAAAGATATTCCTGCTCTCGCTTCCTTTCAGCAAACAGAAAATGGACAATATGGGGTATTCACCAGTGAAAAAATGCAACATATTTACATGGAATGGCGGAAAGCTCTCTCGTTAAATATAACCATGTTCATTGGAACTAGTGGCGTTATCCTTGCTCTTCTTTATGCTTATTACAACCAAATTGTACGAGCACGCAAAACAGATCTTGTTTCAGAAAAAATTCAAAACCGTATTGATATGGCAATGATGCGTGGACGCTGTGGACTATGGGATTGGAATATGGCAAGTGGACGCGTCTACTGGTCACGAGCAATGTACGAAATGCTCGGCTATGTCCCTCAAGATGCATTGCTCTCAATTTCCCAAATTAGCGCCATTATCAATCCAAATGATGCGAATTTTTTTGACCTTGCTCAGGAATTAATGAGCGGTAAAAAAAAGCATATCGATATTAACGTTCCTATGCGTCATGCTGATGGTCATTATGTATGGATGCGCATTCGTGCCGAAGTGACTGAAGAAGAAGAACCCCATTTGGTTGGTATTTCCTTCGATATTAGTGAACAGCAACAATTGGCTGAACAAACGGCGCAAGCCGACCTTCGTATCCGTGATGCGATTGAAAACATTTCAGAATCTTTCGTCTTGTGGGATGCTGAAGGACGTTTAGTCATGTCCAACAGCAAATTTTGCGAATATGCCGCTATTCCTAAACAAATTCTCCAATCAGGTATCCAACGTGCAACAGTCGAAGCCATGGCACGCCCTGCACTCAGTGAATATCCCCTTAAAGATGATGGTACTGGTAACTTAACCAGTATTCGCCAAACGGCAGATGGTTGTTGGCTCAAAATTAACGAACGACGAACCCAAGATGGAGGATTGGTTTGTATTGGTACTGACATTTCTGAGCTTAAACAACAACAGGAAAAATTTGAAGACAGTGAAAGGCGTCTTTTTTCTTTCATTCAAGAACTCAAGCGCGCACGAGGGAGTGCTCAACAACGCGCAACAGAAGTTGAAAAACTTAATAAAAGTTTGAAAGCAGAAAAAGAACGCGCCGAAAGTGCTAATAAGGCTAAATCAGAATTTTTAGCCAATATGTCTCATGAATTGCGCACGCCTCTGAATGCTATTCTTGGTTTTTCAGACATCATGTTGCAATCAACTTTTGGCCCTCTTGGCTCACAACGCTATAAGGAATATATGCATGATATTTACAATTCAGGAACCCATCTTCTAACCCTTATCAATGACATTCTTGATATGTCAAAAATCGAAGCAGGAAGATTTACGCTTGATTGTAAAAATACCGATCTTGAGCCCATCATTAGTGAAGCAGTACGAACACTAACGCCCCAAGCTCAAGAAAAAAATATTGTTGTTACAACAAACATTACCCCAGAACTTCATGCTGAAGTTGATGGTCGTGCAATGAAACAGATTTTCCTTAATCTCATCTCTAATGCCGTTAAATTTACGCCTTCTGGCGGAAATATTGATGTCTGCGCTTTCAAGAAAAAAAATAACCTTATTTTTAAAATTACAGATACAGGCGTTGGTATTCCCCAATCAGCAATTAAAAAACTTGGGCAACCTTTTGAACAAGTCGAAAATCAGCTCACTAAATCTCATACGGGCTCAGGTCTTGGATTAGCCATTTCACGCTCCTTGCTAGAACTCCACAAAGGAAAACTTGAAATTACTTCAAAAGAAATGAAAGGAACAACTGTAACGATTATAATGCCCATCACACAAAGTTAAATTTTTCCATTTTGTTCCCGTTGTAGTAAAATCTGTTTCCGTTTTTCCCCCCAACGATACCCTGAAATAAAACCATTTTTACGCACAACACGATGACACGGAATGATAATAGCCAATTCGTTACGTGCACAGGCATGAGCAACGGCACGAAAAGCTTTCGGCATACCAATACGGCATGCTAAGATCTCATATGAAATTGTTTCACCACATGGTATATCACATAATACTGCCCATACTTGTCGTTGAAAAACTGTACCATTTATATCTAAGGGAAAATTATATTTTTTTACCAGCTTAGGTGTTTCTATCATGGCTATAATATGGGCAACTTCTCTCTTAAATGTATTGTCACCTACAACTTGTTGTACATCACCAAAGCGTATCGTAAACTCCTGTAATAATTGCTCTATAGTGTCTCCTAACGCTATATGACAAATCCCTTTTTGAGACCTAGCCACCAAAAGCTTTCCTATTGATACATCTTTCAGACAGAATACTCTCGTTTGGGAAATATTCAGCATTTTAGCCTTCTTTATATTTTAAAAAGTTTTGAACATCATCCATAAAGTAAAGGGAGAGTATTCACTATCTTTTAAAAACAAACAAAATCATTCTGAAATTATCTCCTTAGCCATTGTATTAAATACACTCTCACCTTTTTATGAAATGGAAAGATACATAGATTGACTTTCTTCCTACCCTAAGACGGAAACTTCGACCAGAGCTGATCTATCAACAATCTTGCTTTTTATATAACAGATTCCAACTGAACCCATTTGATATGGTTTATTTCATAAGCTCTCTACAGACAAATCCTGCTCTGAATTCTATCATACACTCTAACAAAAACACCTTAATGTGGTAAATTTTCATACCTTATATCACAACTCTAAACGGCAGTATTTTACGGAACAACACGATAAGCTTCCCATTTTATTTTACGAAATCCCATCGAACCATAAATAATAGCTTATGTTTTACAAGCAACAGAAAAAGCGCGTGCTCTCTTAAGCAAAAAACGTCATAAAACACAAAGAAAGTATGCCGGCAATGGATTGGAAAGATGTTCCGGCTTTTTATGCTCCACAGTATGCTTGAATATTCTAATTTGTTGGAGCACTGTTATTATTTTTTATCAAAGGTCATACTTTTGATAAACTGACGAGATGACTCAACTCAAAAAAGAAATTTATCTTCAATTTTATGAAAAAAAGCATGGAAAAGGTATTTTAATGCTTACTTTCTTTTTCACTTAACT
This sequence comes from Bartonella sp. AP9QHHD, assembly GCF_042195625.1. Lineage (NCBI taxonomy): Bacteria > Pseudomonadati > Pseudomonadota > Alphaproteobacteria > Hyphomicrobiales > Bartonellaceae > Bartonella > Bartonella sp. AP9QHHD. Next base: position 82,151 of record NZ_JBHIOP010000025.1, read on the forward strand.
TATAAAATGACGGTAGCCTCAGAACTAAAATATTTTGCCCGCAACAATCACACACAGATATTTGTCATAGGAAAAAGTCATGCCCAAACGCACAGATATAAAATCTATTCTTATCATCGGAGCAGGACCTATTATCATTGGTCAGGCATGTGAATTTGATTATTCAGGCACTCAAGCCTGTAAAGCATTAAAAGAAGAAGGTTACCGAATTATTTTGGTAAATTCTAATCCTGCCACGATTATGACAGATCCAGATCTAGCTGATGCAACTTATATAGAGCCCATTACTCCTGAAATAGTTGCCAAAATTATTGCTCACGAGCGTCCCGATGCCCTTTTGCCCACTATGGGAGGACAAACAGCCCTCAATACTGCTTTATCATTAAAGCGTATGGGTATTCTAGACCGCTATCATGTTGAAATGATAGGAGCCAATGCTGATGCTATTGATAAAGCTGAAGATCGTGCTTTATTCCGCCAAGCGATGGCAAAAATCGGTTTGGAAACGCCACGCTCTATGTTAGCCAATGCAACAGAACTGAAAGAAGAAAATCGCCAACAACACGCAAAAACGTGTGCTGAACTTAAAGCAAAACTTTCTGGTGCTGCGCTTGACAAAGCACTCGAAGAACTTGAGCGCAACTGGCGACATACCGAAGCTGATCGCAAACAACATTATATCGCTCATGCAACAGCAAAAGCAGTTCAAGCTCTTGATGTTGTTGGGCTTCCAGCTATTATTCGTCCTTCATTCACCCTTGGTGGAACTGGTGGTGGAATCGCTTATAACCGCTCTGAATTCTATGAAATTATTGAACGTGGGCTTGAAGCTTCACCAACAACAGAAGTATTAATTGAAGAAAGTGTTTTAGGGTGGAAAGAATATGAGATGGAAGTTGTTCGTGATAAGAACGACAACTGTATCATCGTTTGTTCTATTGAAAACATTGATCCAATGGGGATTCATACCGGTGATTCGATCACTGTAGCACCTGCTCTCACCTTAACCGATAAAGAATATCAATGTATGCGTAATGCTTCGATTGCTGTTTTGCGAGAAATTGGTGTTGAAACGGGGGGATCCAATGTACAGTTTGCTGTCAATCCTGAAAATGGGCGCCTCATTGTTATTGAAATGAATCCGCGTGTTTCTCGCTCTTCAGCGCTTGCCTCAAAAGCAACGGGGTTTCCCATTGCCAAAGTAGCGGCTAAACTGGCTGTTGGTTATACACTTGATGAATTAAAAAATGATATCACGGGTGGTGCAACACCAGCATCATTTGAACCTTCTATTGACTATATTGTGACAAAAATTCCTCGTTTTGCGTTCGAAAAATTTCCCGGTTCATCACCTGTCCTCACAACTGCGATGAAATCTGTAGGAGAAGTCATGGCAATTGGACGCACTTTTCAAGAATCGTTACAAAAAGCACTCCGTGGACTTGAAACAGGGCTTACGGGTCTTGATGAAATTGTGATTCCAGAGCATGCTGAAGGTGATGAAAAAAGTTCTATACGCTCAGCCATTGCCATACCAAGCCCTGATCGTCTACGCTATATTGCTCAAGCCATGCGCACAGGCTTACCCTTAAATGAGATTCACCAAATTAGCAAAATTGATCCGTGGTTTTTAGAACAAATAGCCTCCATCATTGAAATGGAGCAGCGTATCCGCATTCATGGATTACCCCAAGACGCAGATAATTTACGTATGTTAAAAGCTATGGGCTTTTCAGATGCGCGATTAGCCTCCCTTACAGGGAAAGAACCCGATTATATCGCAGCTTTACGTAAATCACTGAATGTTAAACACGTCTTCAAACGGATTGATACTTGTGCCGCTGAATTTTCTTCTCCTACAGCCTATATGTATTCAACATATGAAGTTCCCTTTGCAGGTGTAGAGCACTCGGAAGCACACGTTTCTGAACGCAAAAAAATTGCTATTTTAGGCGGTGGACCAAACCGCATTGGGCAAGGTATTGAATTTGATTACTGTTGCTGCCACGCTGCTTTTGCACTGCGTGATGCAGGATTTGAAGCGATTATGATTAACTGTAATCCTGAAACAGTTTCAACCGACTATGATACCTCTGATCGCCTTTACTTTGAATCTTTAACAACAGAAGACGTTATCGCTATTTTAGAAGCAGAACAGGAAAAAGGAGATTTGGTTGGAGTCATCGTCCAATTTGGCGGACAAACACCCTTGAAATTGGCAAGCGCTCTAGAAAAACACAATATCCCCATCCTAGGTACTTCACCTGACGCTATCGACTTAGCAGAAGATAGAGACCGCTTTCAAAAACTGTTATTTAAACTTAATTTAACACAACCTCAAAATGGTATTGCCCACTCCATTGAACAAGCACGCCTCATTGCCCACGAACTAGGCTTCCCTTTGGTTGTACGTCCCTCTTATGTTTTAGGAGGACGTGCTATGCAAATTATTCGTGATGAACGTAGCTTACAAAATTATTTACTTGAGAGTGTCCCTGAATTAATTTCAGAAGATATCAAAGTCCGTTATCCTAACGACACAACAGGACAAATCAATATATTGCTTGGTAAAAATCCGCTTCTCTTTGATACCTATTTAACAGAAGCAATTGAAGTAGATGTTGATTGTCTATGTGATGGTAACGAAACACTAATCGTTGGTATTATGGAACATATTGAAGAAGCTGGTATCCACTCTGGTGATTCAGCATGTTCTCTACCAGTCCATACGCTCTCAAATAAAATAGTTACTGAATTAGAGCGCCAAACCAAAGCATTAGCACAAGCACTTCATGTTCGCGGCTTAATGAATGTACAATATGCTATAAAAGATGACACCATTTATGTCTTAGAAGTCAATCCCCGTGCTTCACGTACTGTCCCATTTGTTGCAAAAACGATTGGTCGCCCTATTGCTAAAATGGCTGCACGTATTATGGCAGGAGAAACGCTTCATGATGCTCTTGAAGCTTATGGTGGATTACCTTCTTTGCAAAAAAAACAACATATTGCCGTCAAGGAAGCAGTATTTCCTTTTGCTCGTTTTTCAGGTGTTGATACACTTCTTGGTCCAGAAATGCGCTCAACCGGTGAAGTTATGGGACTTGACTATGAATTTTCGCTTGCTTTTGCTAAAGCCCAACTTGGAGCTGGTGTAAAACTCCCTAAAAAGGGAACTTTGTTCGTTTCTGTAAGGGATGAAGATAAAAAACGCATCTTAAATCCTGTAAAACGTTTAACTGAGCTTGGCTTTTCTGTTGTCGCCACAAGTGGAACACAAAAATTTCTCACCGAACACCACGTTGAAGCAAAAAAAATTAACAAAGTTCTAGAGGGACACCCCCATATTGAAGACGCTATTCGTAATCGCCAAATTCAATTGATTTTTAATACAACTAGCACTGCCAGTGCCATCTCAGACTCAAAATCATTACGTTATGCAGCACTCATGCAAAATGTTCCCTATTATACAACAATAGCTGGAGCCGAAGCCGTCGTAGAAGCGATCAAAGCACTCAAAAAAAGGCACCTTGAGGTACGTTCACTACAAAGTTATTTTAGTTGAATTTTTTTCTACTTAGCAAAATATACACTGTTTTCTTATTTTTTCTTTATATAAAAATTGATTAAGACTTGCTTTTTGTTCTAAAAACTTTTATAGAGGTTTCATCGAATTTTCGGTTACGTGACTTTCTTTCCTGTGCAATCTGCACTTTCGACGAAACTTCTCCCACCTAATTTCGATCTACAACCGTATTGAAGAAATGAAAGCTTCAATGCTCAATATAATTATATATTCTAAGGAGTTTCCTATGTCTACAGGAACAGTTAAGTGGTTTAATACAACAAAAGGTTTCGGATTCATTCAGCCTAGCGATGGTAGTGCAGATGTATTTGTACACATTTCTGCCGTCGAGCGTTCAGGTCTAAACAGTCTTAATGAAGGGCAAAAAATCTCTTATGATGTTCTTCAAGATCGTCGTTCAGGAAAATTTGCCGCTGGTAACCTTGCAGCACTTTAAAGTTTAAATTCTGCAATATTTTATTTAGAAATCTTCGTCTGTAAAGACGAAGATTTTTTTATTTTGTATAAAGCATTATTTTACCTTGTTAAAATAAAAGACTGCTTATCTCCTTTGCACAATTTATCAAACCTCTCTTATACTTCCTCAAAAACTTTCATAAAATCTACGAAGAGATTATCTTGTAAAATATCTCAAAAAAGAAGAATATAAAGCCCGTGTAAGAGTATTTTGGAAGTTTTTTATTGCATACAATATAATCTCTTATAGAATATCCTTAAAGCAATAACCATTTGTTGATATAATATAAGGATTTAAAATTATGGCTTTTATTGCCGACAAACTGTCTCGTATCAAACCTTCTGCAACAATTGCTGCTTCTCAAAAGGCCCGCCATTTAAAAGCATTAGGGCGCAATGTTATTGCTTTAAGTGCTGGAGAGCCAGACTTTGATACCCCAGACAACATCAAAAACGCGGCTATTGAAGCTATTCGAAGGGGAGAAACAAAATACCCTCCCATATCAGGAATTCCAGAATTGCGCCAAGCAATTTCTGCAAAGTTTAAAAGAGAAAATAATCTTCTTTACCAACCAGAACAAATTATTGTTGGTACCGGTGGAAAACAAATTCTCTTTAATGCATTCATGGCAACTTTGAATAAAGGAGATGAGGTCATCATTCCATCCCCTTATTGGGTTAGTTATCCAGAAATGGTCGCACTCAACGATGGTACGCCTGTCTTTTTAGAAACAAAAGCCGAATTTTCTTATAAACTCCAACCACAAGAGCTAGAAGCTGCCATTACCCCCAAAACCAAATGGTTCATCTTTAACTCTCCTTCAAATCCATCAGGTGCCGCTTATACACATAATGAATTGAAAAAACTTACAGATGTTTTAGTAAAATATCCTCATGTTTATATCCTTTCCGATGATATATATGAACATCTCACATATGAGGGTTTTACCTTTGTGACTCCAGCTCAAGTAGAACCAGCGCTTTATGAGCGTACACTCACAATGAATGGTGTTTCTAAAGCCTATGCGATGACGGGATGGAGAATCGGTTATGCAGGCGGACCACAAGAACTCATTAAAGCCATGGATACCATTCAAGGACAGCAAACATCTGGAACAAGTGTCATTTCACAATGGGCTGCGGTTGAAGCACTCAACGGGCCACAAGACTTTATTGCTAAAAATAAAAGTATTTTTCAAGCACGCCGTGATCTCGTTGTCTCCATGCTAAATCAAGCTCCTGGCATTCACTGTCCAACGCCTGAGGGTGCTTTTTATGTTTATCCTTCTTGCACCGGACTTATTGGAAAGAAAACACCCAATGGTCAACGTATTACGAATGATGAAGACTTTGCCATAGCGCTTCTAGAAACAGAAGCTGTTGCTGTCGTCCAAGGATCTGCTTTTGGACTTGGATCAACTTTTCGTATTTCTTATGCAACATCAGAAGAATTACTTGAAAAAGCTTGTATACGTATACAGCGTTTTTGCAACAGTTTAATTTAAAATTTTTAATATCATCTCTTGTGATTGTTTTTTGCCGAATGTTAGTATATCCGAGAAAATATCTGAAACTGTGTCATGGTCTAAATCTATCGATTCAGCAAAAATATCTATGAATAAACACAAAAATAGATGCTGTAGATAAAGATCAAAAAAATTTAGCTATCAAATAAATGAATCGGTCTATTATCATAAGAGATGACAAGCCTATTCTACTTTCTCCATTCAATTTATAACTCTAAAAAAGACCGAGCACTTTTAAACACAATTGCCCTTATAATCAAAGGCCCTTACAATAAAATCTCTTCTATTTCTCAGCTTCTTCTTCGTCCTAAAACGAAGAAGAAGCCACCTCCCATCGTTGTGTAAGCAATCCAGTTTCCTTTAAGTTCTATTTAATAACTACTTGATTTACTTCATAGGCTTTATGAACAAGACCTGCCTTAAATATTCACCTCACATTCTAATAAAAAGCACTTCATGTATAAGGTTTTAAATATTTTATATCACACCCCTAAAAGACAGACTTTTACAGTACAATAGAATATCCCCTCTCAAACTCCTCATTGAATTTTAGTATTCTTAAAAAAATTGTTGGATATCCACCAGTTTCGAAATTTTTTCTTTATCATCTTCCCATATATTGCAATTTCTAGGGACTCTTTCAAAAATTAAAAAAAAAGCCGGACATATGTCCGGCAAATTTGGAAAATCCTCAGAGATAAAATCAATCTGATAGATCTTCGTAAGGGAACACTCAAGAAAACGAAACTGGGAGGCAACATAATCAAGAGATAGTATTCTATGTCATTTTATAAGGAAAAGCACAATAAAGACTTAAGCGTATCTGCTATGCAATAAACACATAGCTTTAAATTTGTCTCCATCATGTACCACTCTCTTTAATTAAATAGTAAAAATGTTAACTACACCATCACACGATTGTCCATTTTTCAATATATAATAACCCTCACGGTTGCTAGTATTCATAAAAAACATTTATCCCTCTTTTCAAAAATATTTACCCGTACGGACTCCCTCCACTTTTAATGTGCAACAAATAATTTTAATTGATTCAATATAGGCAAATTTGAAACGAAAGAATATTACGGGAGTCTCAAGTTGCAAAACAGCTAATTATTCCTTATAAATTAAGATATTAATATTAAAAAGACCACTGGCGAGCTTTTAAAAAAATATAATCTCGAAAAGCATTTAACCTTGCCAAATTCTTTAAATTATAAGGATAACAAAAAAAAGTATCAAAAGAAGGAATATCAACCATATCAGGAAAAAGACGCACTAAATGCTCATCATTATTGACGATATAATCAGGAAGCACAGCAATCCCAAGATCACGCATAAGCGCATTCTTTATTGAGATGATATTGTTGATTTGTAAAACTGAAACGCGCAATGATCCATCACTTCTACCAGCCTTTTCCAACCAATTTAAACCAGACAAATAAGGTGGAACAGGTTCACCGAACGAAATAATACGATGCTCATCGAGATCAGACAATTTTTCCGGCTTTCCATAATTTGCAATATACTTTTCCGAAGCATAGACATGCATATGAATTGTAAAGAGTTTTCTTTGTATAAGATCAGGTTGTTTGGGTTGATGTAAGCGAACAGCACAATCCGCATGACACATTGTCAAATCAAGCTCTTCATCGGAAAGCAAAAGCTGAACCTGCATATCAGGATAAAGACTAAGAAATTCTGGCATACGCTCTGCAATCCACCCTGCCCCCATTCCAAAGGTCGAGGTCACACGCAAGTGCCCCGTTGGTTTTGCATAGCTTTCACTTAATTGCAAACGCACACTTTCAAGCTTCATCAAAACATCATGAGCTGTACGATAAAGAGTTTCTCCCTGTTCTGTAAGAATCAAACCACGCGCATGACGTTGAAATAAGGATACCCCAACCTCTTGTTCTAAAGCCGAAACCTGTCGTGAAACGGCTGATTGAGATAAATGAAGTTTTTGAGCAGCATGCGTAAAAGATCCCGCTTCTGCTGCAGCGTGAAAAACCCTTAACTTATCCCAATCCAACGGTGGCGCCACAATTAATTCTACCTCTATATTCTCTATGTTCTCAATGAATGACTAACGCCTGGGTATATCCAAAAACCGTTCTGCTTCCAACGCTGCCATACATCCTCTTCCCGCAGCTGTTACAGCTTGGCGGAATGTTTCATCTGTCACATCCCCAGCAGCAAAAACACCAGCAATGCTTGTTGCTGTTGAGTCGGGTGCTGTCCATAAATAGCCGCCTCGTTTTTGTTTCAGCTGTCCTTCAAACAGAGAAACAGCAGGATCATGCCCAATGGCAATAAATATGCCCTCTGCATTCACTTTCATCTCGTGACCTGTCTTAACATGTTTCAGACGTGCCCCTGTTACAACAGCGCCCATTGAATCTTGAGCTGGCAGCCCCACAATTTCTTCAACCACATGATCCCAAAGAACACGCACATTATTACAAGCCAGCAACCTATCTTGTAAAATTTTTTCTGCCCGAAACTGCCCCCGCCTGTGAACCACGCTTACACTTTTAGCCAAATGCGATAAATAAAGTGCTTCTTCAACAGCCGTATTTCCTCCTCCCACGACAATAACGTCCTTATCACGATAAAAAAAGCCATCACATGTAGCACAAGCGGAAACACCTCCGCCCATAAAGGTCTGTTCACTTTCTAAACCAAGCCAGCGCGCTTGAGCTCCTGTTGCAATAATCAGTGCATCACAAGAATATTGTGTTCCTGAATCCCCATATAAGACAAAAGGATACTTCAACAAATCAGCCTTTATAATTGTATCATAAACAATTTTTGTCCCCATATTCTCAGCTTGTTTTGCCATTTGTTCCATCAACCATGGTCCTTGAATGGGATCTGCAAAACCTGGATAATTCTCAACATCAGTTGTAATTGTCAATTGTCCCCCCTGCTGCAAGCCCGTCACCAAAACAGGCTTAAGCATTGCTCTTGCTGCATAGACCGCCGCTGTATAACCAGCCGGACCTGAGCCAATAATCAGCAGACGAATATGCGATTGTACCATTAAATCCCCTTCACTTTATTATAAATTAATTATTCTATAAATGATAACGGAATGCAGCCTTTTAAAAAAATATTTTTCAAGAGCCCTAATTATGTTATGTATACTTCTTTTCAAGTTTTATGAAAAGGTCTGATTACTAATTCATCAAGGCACGCTAATGTTAAGAATTAATCCTTATCCTATAAAGAGAAAAATGTAACTTCTTATGAGCACAAAACCATAATAAAAAGAGATACAAAGATAGGGAACGATCATTTTTCAATTTATTATCAATGTCTGTGCACGTTTTGCCTTAATCATGGGAGGAGCAATGCTTTTGCCAATTTTTGTGGATTTGCACGACAACAATCGTAATTGGATAAGCTTTCTCTATTCTTGTGCCATAACCACCATGTTAGCAACGCTGATTCTTTTAGCAACTAAGGGAGCTACTTGTCGCTTTTCAGCACGGCTTGGCTTTATGCTCACTGTTTGTCTTTGGCTTACAGGAAGCATCGTAGGTGCCTTACCTCTTTATCTTTCTCCTCTTCCCATTTCTCTAGCAGGAGCCATTTTTGAATCTGTTTCTGGAATTACAACAACAGGCTCCACAGTCCTTTCTGATCTTGATAATTTATCGCGAAGTATTTTATTATGGCGTTCTCTTATATGCTGGATTGGGGGCATTGGTTTTATCGGTTTAGCCCTCTTAATTTTGCCTTCACTGCGTGTGGGTGGCGTGCGACTTTTTCATATGGAATCATCTGATAAATCTGAAAAAATATTGCCTCGCATCAACCAAATTGCTAACGGAATTATCATCGCTTATGTTGGGTTAACATTGGCTTGTATGCTTTCTTATTTTGCTGCAGGCATGAATTTATTTGATGCCATTAACCATGCAATGAGTACAGTAGCAACAGCTGGTTTTTCAACGCATGATGCTTCTTTTGGCTATTTTTCTGATACACCAGCCATCTTAATTATTTCAACAATCTTCATGTTGCTTTCTGCTTTACCTTTCGTACTTTATGTTAAATTAGTCCTTCCTGGACACTCTAAACGCTTCCTTGACCCACAAGTGATTGTTTTTCTCCATATCGTTCTCCTTTTCAGCTTTGCTTTAGCGGCATGGCTACGGTTTTATGATCATCGCGCGTTCCACTTGATTTTTCTTGATGTCATTTTTCACCTTTCATCCATTATTAGCACCACCGGTTACAGCGCTGAAGATTATCAACTTTGGGGACCGTTTGCGCTTGGAGTTTTCTTTATTGTTTCTTTTACAGGCGGATGTGCTGGTTCTACTTCTGGTGGCATGAAAATCAATCGCCTCATTATTCTTTGGCGTATTACACAAACAAATATAGAAAAACTTCTTTCTCCTAATGTCGTTGTAAAAGCGCGCTACGATCACTCAAATATATCAAATGATGTTGCTCAAGCCGTTTTGTTTTTTGTCTGTCTTTATATGTTTTGCCTTGTTATCGGCACTGCACTTTTGCTTACAACCGGTCTTGACTTTACCTCTGCCTTTACGGGGGTCTTAACCGCACTTTCAAATGTTGGTCCAGGCTTTGGAGATATTATTGGCCCCACTGGTAATTTCTCTACAATCAACGATCATGCTTTATGGATTTTAAGTTTTCTAATGTTAGCTGGACGCCTTGAAATCATAACAATATTCGTCCTTTTTATTCCCGCTTTCTGGCGTGAACAATTTTAATGCATAACACTTTATTTTACCAAAATAAAAGGTATGAACAATATGCGTAATAATATTCAACCTTCACTCAATCGACCGAAAATTTTCTGAAATTTCAATCAAATTATCATATAGATGATTATACAAGTTAACATAAAAATAATTCGGCAAGAACAATCAAGTACCAAGAGCTTTCACATTCATAACATATAACTCTTTACTCTATTAAGCCCTTTTATCGTTAAAAGTGGACGCATAGAACATTCTTTTTTAGGAATAATCTCTCATGCAAAAAATATGAATATTTGCTGATAAAAGTGTTTTTTCTCTTTAATAGAGTTACACCCTTATAGAAAAAAATGCTATTATATTACGAACTCACAAGCTTGTAAAAAACATCTCACAATACTCATCACCCCCATTTCACGACAGCCCTCATGAAAGATATAAAATGGGCACCATCATTTTTACTTAAATAACAATAAGGTGCAAGTCGGTACCAAAAAATAAGATATAAATTAGTACCACCATATTATTTTCTTTCTATTAATGTCGTAACAGCCTGCATTTCAGACAATTTATAAGAAATCTCTTTACACCCTGTCTTCAATAGTTTTTATCCACCACATGCCTTCTTCCAATTGTGATGTGCAAGAAGATAGCTCTCATTGTTAATATCAACAGATTTGACATAAGAAAATCTTACGCTACTCAAAGCTCTTATTCAAATTGAAAAGGTAAATTATCTATAAAAATCATATATATATATATTGATCTTAAATCCATCTTATCATGAATTTATTGAAAATATGTACGACTATTTTATCCATGGAGATACCATCATTATCTTTTTAAGACAAGAAAACGTTTTTTTTGCTATCTATTTAAGTCTTACAAAACCAACAATATCAGCACGACACCGTATAAGATAGTGCATAAATCCCCAGACTTGAGTTAAAGCATTATTTTCTTATTCTAAAATATCAATGAATAAAAGTAGCTTTCTTCTCTCCTAGTATGCTTTATCATAAACTACATATCGCTCTCAAGCGTATACATTTTTAATATTTTATCCAAAATTTTGAGAACTTTTTATAGCGTGCTACTAAAGACAATATAAATTTTGTAAAATAACATTTATATCATTGAGCTGTTTTCTTGATAACTATGAAAAACCTTTAAGGAAAATACTTTTATCATTCCTCAAGAAGATTTTTGATATAATAATCAAAGTCTTTTTTCTGCAAACAGTTCTTTGTAAACACTTTCAATCTTGCTTGCCTCTTTTTCCAAAGGAAAGTGCGTACGAACATGGGTTAAAGCTTTCTTTCCGGATGCCAATGTTTTTTCTACATCAGCAAAATAAGGTTCAATTGCTGCTGTTAAAGCCGCTCCATCTCCTGCTTGAACAACCGTTCCTGTTCCCTCGACCACCAATTCTTTAAAAATTCCTACATCACTCGCCACTACAGCCGTCTGTGATGCCATTGCCTCCAATGGTGTCAGACCAAAACCTTCCAAACGAGACGGAGTTACATAAAGTGATAAACGGCGATACCACACAGGTATATCAAGCCTTTCACCAAGAAAAATAATGCGGTCGTTTAAACCAGCTTCAGCAATCTTCTGTCGTAATTTCTTTTCAAAACCATAATGCTGTTCTGTAGTCCGACCAGCGATAAGTGCTGTCCATTCGGGATAGTCAGGCAATAATGCCATCATCGCGTCCACAAACAAATCAGTACCCTTTAAATAGCGCACGCGCCCAAAACATCCTACCGCATATTTTCCTGGCACCCCAGTTGCTGGAAAGTAATCATCAGGAATTTTGGGGGGTGAAAAACGCCTAATATCCACTCCATGCATAATAACCTTATGAGGCACTTCTAGATAGGTTCCCGTACATACACTAGTAGCGATAACTTTATCCATACGACGAAGCAACCATTTGGTAAAAGGCTTGTGTTCGCGTCGAGATGCCGAAGTAAAGATGAGTTTAAGCTTCATTCGCAAAACATCGCGTAAAAACACCCCGCAAAGCATCTCAATATTGCGTCGTGCATGCCAAATACGAAATGGCTTCCCTTTCGGACTTTTCCAAAGTCCGAAAAGGTCCTTAAAGGCAAGTGTCGGTAAAGTTCGTGGTAAACCAAACCCCAAAGTGGATATACGCACACCCTGTTCGCGTTGCAGTGGAATAAGCTGAATAATCGTAGATGTTACTCCCGACAAACGCCTTTTAAAGTGAGGCGCAATAATTTCAGTTTCGTCCAAAGATACACGCATAATAATCCATATGTTATTTAGATGTACTGAACCTTAATGATCTCGTAATTATGCGCACCACCTGGTGCATTCACCTCAATCACATCACCTTCTTGCTTGCCAATAAGTGCACGTGCGATAGGCGAAGAAATAGAGATTTTACCAACCTTTACATCAGCTTCTTGATCTCCTACGATCTGATACACTTTTTTTTCTTCAGTATCCTCATCCAAGAGTTTAATGGTTGCGCCAAATTTTATTTTATCACCTGAAAGACGCGAGACATCTATCACTTCTGCTCGTGCGATATAATCTTCAAGCTCATTTATACGCCCCTCATTAAGACTTTGCGCTTCTTTAGCTGCATGATACTCAGCATTTTCAGATAAATCACCATGCGCACGCGCCTCAGAAATTGCTTCAATAATTCGCGGACGCTCCTGTTGTTGACGCCAACGCAACTCTTCTTTAAGACTCTCAAAACCAGCTGTAGTCATCGGAACTTTTTCCATAATCCGTCCCTTTCTATTACACGGAAGGTTTAATAAAAATACAAAAAACGGCTTCCAAAATTACTTTTGGAATCCGAAAACTACGATCTTTTTTATTATATAGTACAGTATCGCTGTTTTCCATATAAAAATAAATAAAGGAAACAAAACATGCACAAATAGTGATTAAAACATCTCATTTTGGTGTTTAAAATATTAAAATTCACTCTACTGCTGAGTCTCCTAAAGAAGAAAGAATTGTATTTTTTTCTGTTTTATCATAGTCTGGCAAAAGAAATCATATGTGATACGAAGAGAGAAGGATAGAAAATCACTAAAGAAGTTCTTTACAGAAAAATGAAAAAAATCGTCATTTTTTTTATGTTTGGCTCTTTCTTTTTAGCCACAACAATATCAGAGGCAGCAGATGCTTTTGTTACGAGAAATCTTAATTTTAGAACAGGTCCCAGCACTCAATATGCACTTTGCGGCTTAATCTCTGCTGGAGAATTAGTTTTTGTTAAAAACTGTGAAGGAAATTGGTGCCATATCCGATATAACACTCAAATAGGTTGGGTGTCATCTCGTTATCTTTCATTTAAAGATGGAAATGATCTTTATCACACATATACAATGTCTTTAATGCCCAAACGTACCGATTATTCTCCATAACAGCTATAATAACTTATGCCCTCTTGAATATCATCATGGCAAAAATGCAATAGTGTTCACGAACAACCACAAATATGCTCCTTCCAAAGAAATACTTCGAAGAATTTGTCTCATAAAAAACTTGATCAATATCCTAATGAAAGCTCTAATAAACCAAAATAAATCTGTTCAATAACGTTTTGCTGTTGTCGTAATAAATTTGTAAAAATTAGTATTTTCTTTAAAATCACCAGCACTTTTCTATCAAAGGATACAACAATGAAAAATGGTGTTACTGCAACAGTAGAAGCTCTTTCTGCTCTTATTGCTTCAGGTAATCCTCTTTTTAAGAATGGTGCATTATGGACACCTCACCGCCCCATTCGTCCTGAAAAATCTGAAGGTGGTATTCCATTTCAACTCGAAACATCTTTTAAACCAGCGGGAGATCAACCTCAAGCCATTAAAACTCTGGTTGAGGGAATTCAAAAAAATGAACGTACACAAGTGCTTTTAGGTGTTACCGGCTCAGGGAAAACCTATACAATGGCCAATATCATTGAAAAAACACAGCGTCCAGCTTTAATATTAGCTCCCAATAAAACTCTAGCAGCGCAGCTTTATGGGGAATTTAAAAGTTTTTTTCCCCATAATGCCGTCGAATATTTTGTTTCCTATTATGACTATTATCAACCAGAAGCCTATGTTGCACGCTCAGACACTTATATTGAAAAGGAATCCTCAATTAATGAACAAATCGACCGTATGCGCCATGCTGCAACACGCGCTGTCTTAGAGCGTGATGATGTTATTATCGTCGCATCTGTCTCCTGCATCTACGGAATTGGTTCCGTAGAAACCTATACGGCCATGACCTTCGAAATAGAAAAAGGGGACAAACTCAATCAACGAAAACTCTTGGCTGATTTAGTCTCTCAACAGTATTATCGACAAGATATCAACTTCGTTCGTGGTTCCTTTCGTGTACGAGGGGATACAATCGAAATTTTCCCTGCCCACCTCGAAGATCGTGCTTGGCGTATTTCGCTCTTTGGCGATGAAGTGGAAACAATTACGGAATTTGATCCTCTCACCGGACAAAAAACAGGCGATCTTCAATCAATTAAAATTTATGCCAACTCACACTACGTAATACCACGCCCAACACTTAACCAAGCGATGAAATCTATCAAAATGGAACTCGTTCAACGCCTCGATGAGTTGAACGAAGCTGGACGTCTTTTAGAAGCACAACGTTTAGAACAACGTACAGTTTTTGATTTGGAAATGTTGGAAACCACCGGTTCATGTCCGGGAATTGAAAATTATTCACGTTATTTAACAGGACGAAATCCCGGTGAACCACCCCCAACTTTATTCGAATATATTCCACTCAATTCTCTTGTTTTTATCGATGAAAGCCATGTAACCATTCCCCAAATTGGTGGTATGTACCGAGGTGATTTTCGCAGAAAAGCAACCTTAGCAGAATATGGTTTTCGCCTCCCTTCTTGTATGGATAACCGTCCTTTGCGCTTTGAAGAATGGGATGCTATGCGCCCACAAACGATTGCTGTCTCCGCAACACCTGGACGGTGGGAAATAGAACAATCCCATGGTATTTTTGCAGAACAAGTTATTCGCCCCACAGGGCTTGTTGACCCACCAACAGAGGTTCGTCCAGCCAAAAATCAAGTCGATGATGTTGTGAATGAAATTCGTAAAACAATTCAAAAAGGCTACCGCACACTAGTGACCGTCCTAACCAAGCGTATGGCCGAAGATTTAACGGAATATCTCCACGAACAAGGTATTCGTGTACGCTATATGCATTCCGACATTGATACATTAGAACGCATTGAAATTCTACGCGATCTTCGGCTTGGCACCTTTGATGTCCTCATCGGTATCAACTTGCTCCGAGAAGGCTTAGATATTCCAGAATGTGGTTTTGTTGCCATTCTAGATGCCGATAAAGAGGGCTTTTTGCGCTCTGAAACTTCCCTCATACAAACAATCGGACGTGCTGCACGTAACGTAGATGGCCGTGTTATCCTCTATGCAGATACGATCACTGGTTCCATAAAACGAGCCTTACAGGAGACACAAAGACGTCGACAAAAACAAATAGCCTATAATGAAGAACACCATATCACACCGAAAAGTATCAAAAAAAATATCGGAGATATTCTCAATTCAGGCTATGAAAACAACCATATTCGTACAAATATCCCTGATGTCATCGAGAAAAAAAATATGGTTGGCAACAATTTAGCATCTCATATTAAACACCTCGAAAAATTAATGCATGAAGCAGCTGCTGATCTTAATTTTGAAGAAGCAGCACACCTTCGCGATGAAATCAAACAATTACAAAAGATAGAACTAGAACTCGCGGAAAATCCCTTAACACATCATAGCGAACAATCCACCCATGAGCGCGTATTACAACCAAGTCTTTTCTCCAAACCAAACCTTGCACACATGGGACCAACCATGGACACTGGTATTTTGGAAAATCAAAAAGGAAAATCTCGTAAAAACACCCCTAATCAAGCAACAATAAAACGAAAAAAACGCAATCAATGAAGGAGCAAAAAATTTCAAACCGCATAAAATAATCTTCAGCTCTTCTAAAAAAAGACGAAAGCTCAAAAGTAAACAGCGTTATCCGAAAAATAGACAACCTCCAACATCAAGGGTGCTTCAATTTGTCTAAAACAACATGAGAGAGAACATTTTATAAAAAATTTCTAAAATATATTATCTTTATACAGTTATACTCTGATATCTAACTCAATATTATTTATCCTTACAAGAAAATATTCAAATAGGACACTGTCCTATAATACAAATAAAGTAAAATAAGACTTTATCATAGCACCATAAGCCTATGATAAAAAATGATAACTTTTATTCATATCCCTATTGTTCAATTCATATTGTACCAAACAATAAAAAATTATCCCTAAATAAAGAGTTTATATTCCATAGTAAAAAATCGTGGACTCTCAATACAAACTTATTAATTAACCTCAAGCAGAGTACATTAATTGAAATCAAAATTCTGTTATGATTTCATTTTACTGTCTCCGCGATAGATTTAACTAAATAAATTTTTATTTTTTTGTCACAATAAAGTCCAAAATTGTTCAGGCTCTATTCAGTTTGAAACGTGTAGGATGTGAAAAATACGAATTTACACAAGGAGCATCATTATGAAAAAAGTGATCAGGTTAGCGGTATTATCAGCAATGTCAACTGTGACCGTTTTGATGCCGCTAAATGCAACGCTTGCGGATATGGCATGGAATCGTAGTGACTCTATCTCGAGAGAAATAGATGATATGATGAGGAAGATGCGTAAAGAAACAGATGATGCGATAAGGGAAATGAGGAAGAAAGCTGATATTCTGCCTTGCGGTTTTTCTCGCTCCCATTGTTCTGATAAAAAACGTAGCTTTTTATCTGATGATTTCCAAAAGTTTGTTGATGATTTCCACAAGAGTTCTGATGACGACAAGAGAAGATTTAAAGCCAAACATGAAAGGTCTGTAGCCAAACATAGTAAGACGGAACAACAACAACACCATCATCACCACCACCACCATTATCATCATGTTGAAAACAAAACATATCATTACGTCGAGCGCAAAAAGACAAAACACAGTAATATTCATATAGATAACTCAGGAGATGCTTTAGCGGTGGGTATTCTTGGTCTTGCAACAGGTACGATTCTTGGTACAATTTTAAAAAAACCAGAACAGCCACAAGTGGTTTATCAAATAGTACCACAAAATCAGGTAATTTATCAAAAAGTTCCGCAAAATCAAAGAGTTTATCAAGTGCAGCAAACGGTGGCATATGAGCCACTCCAGCAATCATTAGAATCTGATTGGCTTAACTATTGCAAGAAAAAATACCGTTCTTTCAACCCTAAAACAGGAACTTTCCGAGACCGTAATGGTTTGGAACACGTTTGTTAT
>NZ_JBHIOP010000026.1:0-1009 GCF_042195625.1 Bartonella sp. AP9QHHD
TTTGTTCTTCATTTTCGCACATCACTAAGAGAATTTCATCAGAATTTATAAACACTGGTTTATTCACAAATGCCTCCATACAGCCTATTGGCAAAAGTTATTTTCTAAGATATGGAGTGAACATATTTTCGATTTTAGAATAAGTCAATATAATTTTTCTAAAACAGAAAAAAATTTTTTAGTGATAGACAAATAGTCTACACAAAAAAGTAATTTAATTTTCATTTCAATGTGGAGAAAATTCTGTATGAAGCAGTCTAAAAAAGCTCTAAAAATATTTTCGTCATTAACAAATGAGCAAAAACGGGTGGTTATTTTTCATCTTCTTCTTCTTGCAAAGATCGTAGAAAAGAAATGACAGCTTTTCTATGTTCTGGCTTTGCCGAGGAATATAATTTTAAAAAATAATCATCACAATTATCGGGTATAAAATGAGGGGGGAGAGCTTTAAAAAATGAAGTTAATCTAACGAGTTCATCAGCAGATATACTTCTACTTTCTTTATCATCATCGATAGAAAGCATTTTAGATACAACAGATGTATGAAGTCCCATATGTTTAGCTAATTCAGTTCGGGACCCATGACCCATTGTTTTAAGTTTTTCATTTGCCCAAATTTTTATTTCTTTTTGAATATCCATACTTACCAATATTCCTGTTGTTTTAAAAAATATCAACATTTCTATTTTAGAAAAAATGTTGACATTTTTTCTATAATCGAATAAATGCACATTTGATAAATAGAGAAATTAAAATGAATATCAAAAATTCAGCAGGTACGATTATAAAATATTTAGGCGGTGCGAAACGTGTGTCGTTGATTTCTCAATGTCATGTGTCTGCTGTTTATAAATGGACTTATCCTTTAAAAAAACTAGAGGGTAAAGGCGGAATTATACCAGCTAAATATCAAATTATGCTTCTGAACTACGCACGTGATCATGGGATAGATTTGCGTCCAGAAGATTTTTTTTACCCCGATCGCTTGCAGAGATTAATGCAAGAGCAA
>NZ_JBHIOP010000027.1:0-11003 GCF_042195625.1 Bartonella sp. AP9QHHD
TGGTGCAAAGAGACGGGGTAACAAAAAATAGCTTGTTGGTGCTTTGTTGCGTGAAAGTTGTTGGTGCCTTTAGGGTGTGAGAGAAAAATTGGTCATCTAATCAGTATTGCTAACGAAAAAAGAGGGGTGCGTGTTTTGGTGCAAAGAGACGGGGCAGTAAAAAATCGCTTGTTAGTGCTTTGTTGCGTGAAAGTTGTTGGTGCCTTTAGGGTGTGAGGAAAAATTGATAGTTCAATCAGTATTGCTAACGAAAAAGAAGGGGTGCGTGTTTTGGTGCAAAGAGACGGGGCAGTAAAAAATCGCTTGTTAGTGCTTTGTTGCGTGAAAGTTGTTGGTGCCTTTAGGGCGTGAGGAAGAATTGATCATCTAATCAGTATTGCTAACGAAAAAGAAGGGGTGCGTGTTTTGGTGCAAAGAGATGGGGCAGTAAAAAATCGCTTGTTAGTGCTTTGTTGCGTGAAAGTTGTTGGTGCCTTTAGGGTGTGAGGAAAAATTGATAGTTCAATCAGTATTGCTAACGAAAAAGAAGGGGTGCGTGTTTTGGTGCCAAGAGTCGGGGTAACAAAAAATAGCTTGTTGGTGCTTTGTTGCGTGAAAGTTGTTGGTGCCTTTAGGGTGTGAGGAAAAATTGATAGTTCAATCAGTATTGCTAACGAAAAAGAAGGGGCGCGTGTTTTGGTGCAAAGAGACGGGGCAGTAAAAAATCGCTTGTTGGTGCTTTTGCTGGGTAATGGCGTGGTGTCATTTGGCGGTTGGATTGATTATATCGTGATTTTGACCGTATCTGTGTTCACGTGGAAAGCTGATCAATATGATGTCGCTTTTATTGGAGCGGCAACATTATTACCTGGTATCGTTCTGTCTAAGCCAATTGGAATGTTGGTAAGTCACCGTTCTATGATCTATTGGTTGCGGGCGTCACTGCTGTTACGGGCACTCTGTACTGTCGGTTTATTGATGGCGACGAGTCTGCAAGGATTTATTATACTGGCAGTTATTCGAGCGACATTCAACAGTCTAGCCATGCCTGCAATTTCCGTTCTCAGTGCAAATTCGGTGCCTGAAAACGGACGGACTCGTTACTATTCTGTGCTTAACATGATCAATAGCGCGGCAAAGATGATAGGACCTGCTTTGGGGAGTGCTCTGTCTGTACTTTTATCAGATACCTATACTTTATTGTTTTCTGGATTTTTGACATTGCTAGGCTTTATGGTGTTTTGTTGTCTTGGTGCACAACCTGTCTCGTCGCTCATGATAAAAACAGCGAATACCATAAAATCAAAGCAGAGGCTTTATGGGACAACTTGGTATGCCTATGTGGCGGTGATGTTTGTGTATTTTGCCATGATCTTTATGGTGAATAATCAGTTGCCGGTTATTCTTAGTGCAATGAAAATGAATAAACAGGCTCTTGGGATGCTGGTATCGGCTTCGGCAATCGGTAATTTTCTCTATGGATTTTGGAGTGTGAAACAATCAAAGTATAAACCCCTTACAGGCAAAATATCAGAGTTGTTAATGCCGGCAATGTCAACAATGATTGGTTTTGTCATGATCTCAGTGTGCTTTTTTTACTTTGATTTACTCCGTATTGAGACTTTGTTGCTCTGTTTTTTCCTTATTGGAATGGTTAGCGCTTACTTTTCCATATCTTCTAATGTTTATCTGGTAAGCAATTTCAATGAACAGATTGGATTGGCTTCCGGATGGGTGCAGTCTATACAAAATTTAGCTATGTTGGTGGCGCCGTTTGTTGGAGCGTTTGTTTTAGGTCACACTTCGGCTGGAAAATTGTTCCTTCTTTCTGGATTGAGTGGATTATTCTGTTTATTGGCTATCAGGATATTGCTGAACCGTTCTTTGTTAATTGTTCGATCTCAATGATTGGCTCATCAATAAAACAAATGTTTTAAATCATTTTTCTGAGATTTAGAGGACGTGGAGATAATCCAACATAGAGCAGCTTTTTTGACGTTATAGGTTTAATCTTTGATTTTTACTTAACCGCTCATATTTTTTTTCGGGGCTTTGCCTTCTTGATACGGTTCCACTGTCTCGTAAACGCAATAGGGGGCATGGTTTTGAGCGACAATGTCATTTTTGTTTAACTCCGCTTTGCTACAAATAGTCAAACTTAAAAACTCAGCTGCCAATCCTTAATCAGCTTGACTTGAAGCAATAATGGAAACAGAAAACGAGGAGCTATAGTGTGAATTATCTTATATGCCGTAAAATATCATTCTTGGAGGTATGGTGATATCAGGTATGGGAAACTTTAGGCAGGGGGTATGGTAATTGTTGTGCTTTTGCTTAATCAGAAATCAACCACAAGATTGCTTTTTGTTTTTTTGGTTGGAGGTCTCTAAAATTTTTCAAAAGAGTGTGTTCTTTTTCGCTGTATGTTTCTTGATCACGGTGTGGGGTATTTTCTTTTGTTGAGATATCTTCTTTTGTAGCAATGTCTGCATAAAAAAAGCTTATAGGAACTTCCAGTTTTTGAGCGAT
This sequence comes from Bartonella sp. AP9QHHD, assembly GCF_042195625.1. Lineage (NCBI taxonomy): Bacteria > Pseudomonadati > Pseudomonadota > Alphaproteobacteria > Hyphomicrobiales > Bartonellaceae > Bartonella > Bartonella sp. AP9QHHD. Next base: position 2,509 of record NZ_JBHIOP010000027.1, read on the forward strand.
TTCCAGTAAACATTTGGCGCTTACACGATTTAAGCCTTTTTCGTATTTTTGGATTTGTTGGAAACTGACACCTAAATGGCTTCCTAATTCTTTTTGGGAAAGCCCTATTGAAATGCGTCTGTGACGGATTCTTTTGCCTATCAGAATGTCGATAAAATGTGGATTTTTAGTTGGCACTTCAAGCCCCCCTCCGGTTGCGAGCGCCCTCGCATTGGTATTCCGGGAGGTTGAAAATACTGAGCTCAGTCAGCCTTTTGCTTTTAGTGCTTACCGCACTTGGACATAGCAAAAGCTCCCGGAATTCCGGGATACCCGCAAAGCGGGATAAATTTATGTACTGAGCGTTCGGGTTTTCAACTCCCTATTTGATCGTTGCGTGGACGATCAAAAACACACTTTAAGTGATAAAGTAATTTCAGGAGATTGGCAAGAAAAATCAAAATAATCTCAAAGACTATAAAATTGGGTACTTTTTAAAAAAGTGCGAAATATGGATTATAAATCGCGTCTTTTGCTTAATCAGAAATGTCGATAAAATGTGGATTTTTAGTTGGCACTTCAAGCCCCCCTCCGGTTGCGAGCGCCCTCGCATTGGTATTCCGGGAGTCTGAAAACACTGACTTGACTCAGCTTTTTGCTTTTAGTGCGGAAACGCACCTGGACATAACAAAAACTCCCGGAATTCTAAGGATATTCGCAAAAGTGGGCTCAATTGTACGTTAGGGTTTAGGGCTTTTAGTTCCCTGTTGATCGCTGCGTAGACGATCAAAATTACGATATTTATTCATAAGGCAGTTTCAGAAGGTTGGCAAGAAAAATGAAAAATTTTCTATTCTGTTATACCGTAAAACGGCGCTATTTGAAGGAGGAGTGAAGAGCTTGAATATTCAGGGTAGGGCTTGATTTGTTGAGCCTGGTGAAGTGCTGTCTTTGGGGGGTGGAGACTGTAAGGTACTAGGCAAAAAGCTGGGTTCGTTTTCAGAACAGTGTTTACAGTGCAGCGCGGGTGGTGATGTGGAAATTTTATTTGGCTGACTTCTGTAATGATGTAAAAGCGTAAAAATGTGAATCTGTTAAAGTGAAGAGGAGGATTTATGGATTTATGCATTGTGCGTGTTTTGGGGGCACGTTGGGTTTTTGCATGGATGGGGTGAGATAAATGGGGAGAGAACGAGCTTGTGAATCGAGGAGGGAAGCTGGAATGAAGAGTGCTGTAAGTCGTAAATGTTTGATGGGAGAGAAAAAGGAGTGCGTGGAATGGGAGAGTGCCTATGGACAAGGGGGAGGGTGTGGATAAGAGGTGGGGGTAGTTTAAAGGGATGCGTGAAGGGATGGTGTGAGGGTGATAGAAGAGGGAGGTGAGGATTTTATTAAAGGGTGTTGTGGTTTTGAAAGGGGGTGAGAATGGAGAAAATGCCCTGGAAAGTCTGGTGACGAGGGAAGTTAAAGGGATGAGAGCAGGGCTCGAAAAAATAACTGGGAAAGGGAGCCGTGGTGGGGAAATGAAAAAAAACTTTCTCACCCCCAGTTGTTTTCAAAGGGGAGTGAGGGGCTTATCAAGAAGAAAAAAGCTAGTTTCTTTTCATAATCTTCCAAGTTTTTCCATCAGACATATACATAATCTTTTGACCTGTGGTTATCTTTTGTGTGCCGTGAGTGGTGTGAAGCGTAGAACTGAAAGCCGCTAGATGATCTATAAAGATTGATTTCCACTTAAATGAATCAGGAGATGGCAAAAAGATATTGGGTGCCCAAGAACGATTTTTTGAACGAATAACGACAAGCTCTTTTTGTTTCAAAACGTTAGAAATTGTTTCTGCAGACAGATCTTTCTCATTGGAAATTTGTATTTCTGGTTTAGTAGTAGGCGAGGCTAAACCTCCAAAGTCGCTTATACTTGTCATGCAAAAGTTGGATGTACATGATGTTTGGATGAGGTCAGAATCTCGACACTTTCCTTGATTAGAAGCTTTCAGACTCCCTTCGTGTAGCTTGTTTTGTTTTATGCCTTGAGGCTCAAAAAAAATCGAACTTTGCGGACTTAAATCATAACAGGAGGAGAGATGTCTCTTCCAACGAGAATGGTCTTCAACAAAACTTGAAGATTTACGGAGTTGTCCAAATGTATTTGGTACTTCTATGGTCCCAATATTCACTTTTTTACCCGTTATAAAATCGACTACTGTCGCTGTAACTAGATTTCCATTTTTTTCAACATATAATCGATATCTGCGTCCCATCTCCCATGGAAAGTTAATTTCACATCGTACTCCTGAACCTTCCTGAGTAAAATGCTTGCATGTATTACCCTTCCATCCCGTTGCATTCCAGATAGAAAAATGAATGGTACGGCCGCTCCTGTTGAAAAAACCAATTTGTCCACTTTTTCCATTTTGGAATTCAAATTTATTTCCCCAGAAATAGATGGAGTTAGGCCCACCATCGTAATTTACTTGCTGGGTGAACACAAATAGATCAAATGATGCATTTTTAAGCCATTCATGCTCTATTGTAATAACTTTGCCGGCAAAAATGGCATAGCTTGGTTTACTTATCAGAAGGAATAAAAGTATTAAAATAACCTTTTTTACAGTATGGTACATACTAAAATCCTCTATCTTAATAAAAATAGTGTAACTTTATAAGTATTAAAGCACATATTCAATGTTTTGTTAAGTAAAATTAGAGAAAATACTTTAATGTTTACTCTAAACTATATGCTGTAAAGACTACTTTGTTTAAAGTGTTTTTGCATGCTCCTTTTCTGCTGTTCAAATTTAAGTTTTAATGGTGGAATTTAGGGGTGATGGTTTAAAAAGGGGAGTGATGATGGGGGGGTATGAGAAAAGTTGCGGTTTTTATTTAAAATGATAGCGTATTTTTTTTCTCCCTCTTGCTATGAGGCTTGTAGAAACCCATATTCTTTTTAGCACTATGGTTCTTCTTCTTGCTGCTTTTTTCGCGGTGTTTTTTAGAGGCTGGAAAATCCTTTCTGGATGTTTCTTTTGTGGAATATTGGAGAGGTTAAAGTGTGGTGATGGCTTGAGATTTAAGGAAAAAAAATGAACTTGGAAAAATATAGCGAACGCGTGCAGGGTTTTTTACAATCAGCACAAAATAGCGCTCTTGCTTCTGATCATCAGCAGTTTATGCCGGAGCATTTCCTGAAAGTGTTGTTAGACGATTCTCAAGGATTGGCTGCATCGCTTATCCAAAACGCTGGTGGTGATCTTACTCTTATTCAAAAGGCGCTAAAAGAAGCACTTGATGCTTTGCCTAAAGTGCAGGGGGGAAATGGACAGCTCTATCTTTCGCAGCCATTGGCAAAAGTTTTCGCACTGGCTGAGGATATTGCGAAAAAAGCCGGTGATCAGTTTGTGACCGTGGAGCGCATGTTGCAAGCGCTGATCATGGAAAAGACCGCAAAAACAGCCGATATTTTAACAAGTGGAGGATTGACCCCGCAAGCGCTTAATCGGGCAATTAATGCGCTGCGGAAAGGAAAAACAGCAACAAGCCCCCATGCTGAAGGACAATATGATGCCTTGCAAAAATATGCCCGTGATCTCACAAAAGATGCACGTGAAGGAAAACTCGACCCTGTGATTGGGCGGGAAGAGGAAATCCGCCGCACTATTCAGGTGCTTTCACGGCGGACCAAAAATAATCCCGTGTTGATTGGTGAGCCTGGGGTGGGGAAAACAGCTATTGTGGAAGGGTTGGCATTGCGCATTATCAATGGCGATGTACCTGAAACTTTGCGGGATAAACAGCTTCATGCGCTGGATATGGGAGCGCTTATCGCTGGTGCAAAGTATCGTGGGGAATTCGAAGAGCGCCTTAAAGCGGTGCTGGCAGAGGTGCAAGCCGAAAATGGACAGATCATTTTGTTTATTGATGAATTGCACAATCTTGTTGGCGCTGGAAAATCTGATGGTCCTATGGATGCTTCTAACTTGTTAAAACCTGCTCTTGCACGCGGAGAACTCCATTGTGTGGGCGCTACTACGCTCGATGAATATCGAAAATATGTCGAAAAAGATGCTGCTTTGGCACGCCGCTTCCAGCCTGTCTTTGTACCTGAACCCTCTTTGGAAGATACTATTTCTATCTTGCGCGGTATTAAGGAAAAATATGAACAACATCACAAAGTGCGCTTGGCTGATAGTGCTTTGATTGCGGCGGCGCGTTTGTCTAACCGCTATATTACGGATCGCTTCTTGCCGGATAAAGCTATTGACCTTATCGATGAAGCGGCGGCGCGGTTGCGCATGCAGGTCGATTCAAAGCCGGAAGAACTCGATGCTGTTGATCGGCGTATTTTACAGTTGAAGATCGAACGGGAAGCTTTGAAAACAGATGTCGAGCCAACAGCAAAAGAACGGTTGAAAAATGTGCAGGAGGAACTCAAAACATTGGAACAACAGTCCGCTGAGATGACAAGTGCTTGGCAGGCTGAGAAACAAAAATTAGGGCATGCTGCTGATTTGAAAAAACAACTCGAAGAAGCCCGTAATGCTTTGGCTATTGCACAACGTGATGGACAATTCCAACGCGCTGGAGAGCTCGCTTATAGTGTCATTCCTGAACTCGAAAAACAATTGAGTATTGCGGAAAATGATGACCAACAAAATCATCTCGTTGAAGAGACGGTTACTGCTGAACATGTGGCGCGGATTGTTTCACGCTGGACCGGTATTCCTGTTGATCGAATGCTGGAGGCAGAACGGGAGGCGCTGTTGCGGATGGAAGATGAAATTAGCAAACGTGTGATTGGTCAGGGAGAGGCTGTTCAAGCTGTTTCTCGTGCTGTACGCCGCGCGCGTGCAGGGTTGCAAGATCCCAATCGTCCGCTTGGCTCTTTCATGTTTTTGGGTCCTACTGGTGTGGGGAAAACCGAATTAACCAAAGCTCTTGCCGCTTTTCTCTTTCAAGACCCAAATGCCATGTTGCGCATCGATATGTCGGAATATATGGAAAAGCATGCCGGGGCGCGGCTGATTGGGGCACCTCCTGGATATGTTGGATATGAAGAGGGTGGGGTGCTGACTGAAGCTGTACGTAGAAGACCTTACCAGGTCATTCTGTTTGACGAAATTGAAAAAGCACACCCTGATATTTTTAATCTCTTGTTGCAAGTGTTGGATGAGGGACGCTTGACCGATAGTCAAGGACGTACCGTCGATTTTCGTAACACTTTGTTGATTATGACCTCAAATCTTGGTGCTGAGTTTTTAACTGCTTTGCCTGAAGGGCAAGCAACAGATCAGGCAAAAAATGATGTTATGAATGTCGTTAAAGCGGCTTTCCGTCCTGAATTTTTAAACCGTATTGATGAGATTATTCTCTTTCAAAGGCTGCAACGTCACGATATGGAAGCGATCGTCGATATTCAGATAGAACATTTGCAAAATTTGCTCAATGAACGCAAAATAACTTTGCAAATCGAGCCAGAGGTGAGAAAATTTCTTGCCGATAAAGGCTATGATCCGCTCTATGGTGCGCGTCCGCTTAAACGGATTATCCAAAAAGAAATTCAAGATCCACTGGCGGAAAATATCTTATTTGGAAAAATTCATGATGAGACGACGGTGAAAATTACAAAACAAGGAGATCGGTTGGAATTTTTGCCTGAAGATTAAGTTTGGAAAAATTCATGGTATAAAGGGCGGTGATAATCCTATTATGTGATAAACACCGCTCTTTGAGGCGTGCTGATTTAGAAAAATTCACGATGAGACAGCGGTATTTTATTGCAAAGCAAAGGGAGTGGCTGGTGTTTTTGCATGTTAAATCAGCGTTTTCGAATATCGTAGGATTCTTTTACTTCTGTTTGTCGTGAAAACTATTTTCTTGCAATTTTATAAGTGAAGTCACAAGCGGGATTGCTTTATTGCTTTGTGCGTAAAAACGTTAGAGAGAAATGCCGTTTATCCGCCGTAAAACATTGCTCTTTGAGGGGGTGGTAGGGAATTTTAGACGAAGATATTTTGATGATGGATTGGAGTTTTGCTGTTTAAGAAAAAGGTGGAGGATGCGTAAAATGCACTGCTCTCTCATTTTTTCGGTAATGTGCGTTTTTCTGCTTTAAAATTTTGCTAAAAGTTTTTTTAACTGTTTGATTGATTGCACTCTTGTCGGTGGCTCGTAGATGAGGGAGCATGATTATCTGCACAATCAAGTTTGCTCCTTTGCAGTTTTTTTTAATCAAGATAAAGACTTGAAAAACAAGACCTCTAACTTGTTTTGGTTAAAATTTCCGCTATTCGTTGTTATAAAAGCAAGTTTAAGTGGAAGGTGTATATTAAAAATATCTATATCTTAATTGATTTTACTTTACTTATTTACCAATAAACTATAGTATGGTAAATATTAAGTAAAATAAAAAGATAATGAGCTTTTTTCAAGGATTTTAATAAAAACTGTATTGGAATTTATTGATAAAAAGGATCATTTGAAATTTAAGCGGGGGCATAATCTTATGAAATTAGCCACAAACAAGGAAATAATTAACAGCTGGTTTGCAGAGGATGTTAAGAGTTATAATCGGCATACTCCAGAAAGCTTAAAGGATTTCTACGAGGATAGGAAAGATTCGTTAATAAGTGATGATAAGCTTCAACAGGAAATTTTGGACTCTTTAATACAGCGTATATCGTTAACACCGGATGATTCCAATCCATTAAAGATGTTTCTTGAACAAGGCTTTTCTTTTAGGGAGGAGCAAGGGGGGAGAGTTTTTGATACTATTAGAGGTGAGCATTCGATACCTGTTAACAGTGGAGAAAGCGTTGATCAATTTAAAGTGAATGATCCAGAAATTGAAGCATCATCTATACCGGACAAACGAGAAGATTACTATACATTTACGATGACGTGTGATCGAAGAGAGCGTGCTTTTAGAGAAGAGTATGGGCTGGACAATCTTTTAGAAGAGATCAGATCGTCTGTCCGAGATCAGGATAATAGTGAGAGCTACAATTGGTTAGAAAAGCTTATTTATCGTGCATTAAACAGTGAAGTTGCACCGTTACAAGAAACACAAGAAATCTACATTCCAGACATTCGTGATTTTTGTTTAGATGAAAAATTATATGAGCTCGCTATAAAAATCATTCGAGGAGCAGTCAGACGTCTTGGGATTCACTCACGTTTGTACAATGCTTGTTATTTTCAAAAAGCTTGTTCTTTGCGTGATCTTATATTCATTTTTGGCATAGATGCTCAATTTGACATAAATGATCAAGTTCTTAACGAAGTCATGAATATATCGACGGTTTGTGACGCTAAAAATAACCTTTTAAAAGTACTAGATTTTGGTGAGAAAAATAGCGATGTTATTGGTCTTTCTATGTCAAAAAAAGCGATATCTATCCATGACTTAAAAAGAAAAGGGTATAGCGATTTTGATCCAAGCAATTTGCGTACGAATATCTTGTTTCATATTTCGCAATCGTCATTATTTCGTCCGTTTGAAACAATGATTGTCTTTAAAGCAGGGACTGATGATCAGATTGAAAAAACAATAAAAAGGTACGAAGACGCCAATGACATGAAGTTAAAAGAAGAAGCAGAGAAAGAAGCTTTAAAAAGAGTAAAAGTGCTATAAAAAAGATTAATAGAGGCATTCAAAAGTCATTGGAAAATTATAAGTGACAACAAAAATGCAGCTGATTATCCTATCTGCCGTAAAACATTGCTCTTTGAAGGGGGATGGGGAGCTGATCTGAATTTGACTTAAGGATGTTTTGTTGTTTGATATATTAGCAAATAATGTTGATCGTTGTGCTTTTGCCTAATCAGAAATTAGCCACAAGATTGCTTTTTGTTTTTTCGCTTCGAGCTCTCTAAAGTTTTTCAAAAGGGCGTGTTCTTTTTCGCTATAGGTTTCTTGATTGTGGTGTAAGAGGGTTTCTTTTGTGGGAAGATCTTCTTTTGTGGCAATGTCTGCATAAAAAAAGTTCATAGGAACTTCTAGTTTTTGAGCGATTTCTAGTAAACATTTGGCACTTACACGGTTTAAGCCTTTTTCGTATTTTTGGATTTGTTGGAAACTGACACCTAAATGGCTTCCTAATTCTTTTTGGGAAAGCCCCATGGAAATGCGTCTGTGGCGAATTCTTTTGCCTATCAAAATATCGATAAAATGTGGATTTCTAGTTGGCACTTCAAGCCCCCCTCCGGTTGCGAGCGCCCTCGCATTGGTATTCCGGGAGCCTGAAAGCACTGACCTCGAATCAGCATTTTGCTTTTAGTGCTCATCGCACCTGGACATAGCAAAATCTCCCGGAATCCCGGGACACCCACAAAAGTGGGTTCATTCTTATGTATCGAGGTTTCGGGCTTTCAGTTCCCTATTGATCGTCGCGTATACGACCAAACTCACCCTTTAAGTAATAAAGTAGTTTCAGAAAATTGGCAAGAAAAATCAAAATAATCTCAAAGACTATAAAATTGGGTACTTTTTAAAAAAGTGCGAAATATGGATTATAAAT
>NZ_JBHIOP010000028.1:0-9707 GCF_042195625.1 Bartonella sp. AP9QHHD
AGATGGTCTGAAAATGGCTGTTTAAAGAAAAAATCTATATATTTCAATACGCTAAATACAAAAAGTGGTGCCGCATGCCGGATTCGAACCAGCGACCCCATCATTACGAATGATGTGCTCTACCAACTGAGCTAATGCGGCATAGGTTTGTAAGTCAATGAGACAAAACTAATTTGAGGGTAATAGCTAAAAGTACGTATAAAAGCAAGAATGCATTTTTTCAATAATTTATACATATGATAATAATTTGAAGGAGAATTATGTAAAAGTCAGAGGAAAGTATTCTTTGACCTTAATGCTATAAAATGCTTTTCAATTTACGATAGCACTTAAATTAAGAAGCTGGGAATGTAGATCTTTAGGATGAAAAATGGTGTCAAGATAACTTAGTAAAGATAAAAACATTTTCTGATTCTTAAGAAAGAAATTGTTGCATAGAGTGATTGGGAAAATAAAGATCATCATAAACCTTTTATAATGTGCAAATAGATGAGTAGAATTAGTTGAGAAGTTACTTCTCATTTTTATGGGAAGAAAAAGGGAGGAGGATTAATAAAATTAATCACGTTTTTTATTTAAGAGGGAGTAAAAATCATGTCGGATGAAGATCGGCTGATAGAACTAGAAATGAAGCTAGCTTACCAAGAAAAATTCATTGAGAAACTTTCTCGAGAGGTAACTAATCAATGGAAAAGTTTGGATGAGATATCTAAAAAAGTTGATATTTTAGCGAGACGATTTTCAGATTTAAAAGAACTAGAGTGTTACTGAAGCTGTTATCTTACCATTTTCTCAATAGGGAGAAGGTGCGAAATATTTTTTATCACAATTGCAATTATTTACAGAGGAGTTTTTATTTCACGCATTTTGTTAGACTTGTAGAATAATTTTTATAAGCTTCTTCATTAATTTTAATAAGTTCCAATCTTATAAGGATAGCTGATATTAGAAGACGTTTTTTTATATGGGGTTTCTAGTACGAAAATTAAGAAAAGTTTTTGTAGAGTATTAAAGAAACAGCCATAGAAAAATATATGAACTGCAATATTTTAAGTTTTTTCTGTACAGAGTTTTCTTATAGGTGGGAGGTAGATTTATTCGCTAATTTTTTTAAATTGATACAAATAAAGTGATGTTATTGTTATCTATAGAAATCATAAGTGAGCGCCTATATTTATAATGAAGCGTTTTAATTTTTTCTGATGATCAAGTGATCTTCAGTTGTTTTAATAGAGTGAGGGGTTTTAAGCGACATCGATTATGTTATAGTACAGAGAGCTCTAGAAGTTTTTTTCAAGATCAAATGTACTCTTCGTTATATGTATATGATATTTTGTGAAAAGGCTTTTGTTTTTCGTAATTTAAGATACAAAATACTATTGCTAAAGCACCAAAGATAGACCATGCGGGTAAATAAGTGAGAGTAATGCAAATTGAGGACAGAAAATCAGGCATTACCTTGCATAGAGATTGATTAAGGTGATAGATATCTGTTTGCAGAAGGTTTGTTAAAATTTTATTAAAGGGGGTTGTTGTCCAATGTGATGTGATTACAGAGTGTGCGTTATCAATGACCAATGCTATAATGGTTAGTGTAACGAAAATGAAGGACATTAATTTAAATAAAGGGTGGAGCATATTTTTTCTTAAAACTTCAACGGGACATACGTATAATGCACAAAAAAATAAGGAGTTGCATTATGATAAGAAAATAAGTTTACGTTTGTTTTGTGTTTTTTGAAAGAGGTGCCTAATTTTTCAATAAAAGTTGAGGTTAAGTTCAACAAAAGTAGTGAGGCATGATGTCTGAAAAAAAGCACGAGGAATTGAAGCGTAGCCTTCAAAATCGCCATATTCAAATGATTGCTTTGGGTGGCGTTATGGGGACGGGACTTTTTTATGGGTCAACCGAGGCAATTCAATTAGCTGGTCCCTCAGTTATTTTATCTTATCTTGTCGGCGGGCTTATTATGTATTTCATTATGCGAATGCTTGGTGAAATGTCAGTAGAAGAACCGTCTTCAGGAGCATTTAGTTTTTTTGCTTATAAATATTGGGGGAGATTAGCTGGTTTCATAACAGGTTGGAATTATTGGTTTCTTTATATTCTTGTGAGCATGGCTGAACTTACAGTGATAGGGTTTTACCTTGATCATTGGATTTTGATTGATCATTGGAAGACATCTTTCATTGTTCTTTTATTTGTTACATTTGTTAATTTGTTTAATGTTCGTTTTTATGGAGAATTTGAATTTGTTTGCGCTTTGATCAAAGTGGCTGCTGTTATTGGTATGATTATTTTTGGAATTTTTCTCATTGTCACTGGACTAGGGGAAAATCAAGCGAATATTCATTATCTTTGGGACCATGGTGGTTTTTTCCCTTATGGAGCAGTAGGGGTTGTTTTAGCAACTTCTGTAGTAATGTTTTCTTTTGGAGGAACGGAGCTTATTGGTATTGCTGCTGGAGAGGCATCTAATCCACAAAAAACAATTCCAGCGGCTATCCGTCAAGTTATGTGGAGGATTATAATTTTTTATATTGGATCTATCAGCATTATTATGATAATCAGCCCTTGGAATATGATTGGAAAAAATGGTAGTCCTTTTGTCACAATTTTCGAGACTATAGGAATTCCTGCTGCTGGTCATATTTTGAATTTTGTGGTGATTATGGCTGCTATTTCTGTTTACAATAGTGGCATTTATTCTAATGGCCGTATGCTTTATAGTTTAGCTGTACAAAAAAATGCACCACATATTTTTAGTAAACTGAGTGCTGCTCGTGTTCCTTATATTGCTATCCTTTTTTCTTCATTATGTACGGCGTTGATTGTCGTTGTTAATGCTCTTGTTCCTGATAATAGTTTCATGCGGATCATGGCTCTTGCAACTGCAGCAGCAGTGATTACTTGGGCTATTATTGTTATTGTTCATTTGAAATTTCGCAATGCCCATAAGAACAGAAAGGGCGATTTTATTTATGCGTTTGGTTTATATCCTTACGCTAACTATCTTTGCCTCTGCTTTCTTGTTTTATTATTTTGCATTATGTTTGTCAGTGGTTTTGGGAAAAATGGATTGATGACTCGACTTTTTGATATGATAGGAATAAGCTTGCCTTTTCTTGAAGCATATATTCCTGTACAGATGCCTGATATGAGTTTGGCAGTCATTATTATTCCTCTATGGTGCTTGTTATTACTTTTAGGTTATAAACTGAAGCGATAGAGAAAGAAGAGCTAATAAAAGGGATTGATTGGAATAAACCTTGGGGATTATAAAATTTGATAAGGTAACACAAGTTTTTGGTGATTTGTGTGTTTTAAGAAATATTACTGTACAGCTTACCGAAAGACGAGTTGCTATTATAGGTGCGAATGGTTCTGGAAAAAGTACATTTGTTCGCCTTATTAATGGGCTCCAATTACCATCTCATGGTTTTGTAAGCGTTGATGGGCTTGATACAAAACGCGATGCAAAAGCAGTAAAACGTAAAGTTGGATTTGTTTTTCAGAATCCCGATAATCAGATTGTTTTACCATTAGTTGAAGAGGATTTATCCTTTGGTCTCAAAAATTTAAAGCTTAATAAAGATGAAATTAAGGAGCGTGTAGATGAAATTTTACAGCGCTATGAACTTCAAGATTTCAGAAATCACGCTGTCCATTTATTAAGTGGTGGGCAAAAACAACTTGTTGCTATTTCTAGTGTAGTTGCAATGAAACCAGACTACATTATTTTTGATGAGCCGACGACATTACTTGATTTGCGAAATAAGCATCGCGTTACGCAAGTGATAGAAGAATTACCGCAAACGGCAATAGTTGTATCGCATGATTTAGAGTTTTTGAAAAAGTTTGATAGAGTGCTGGTTTTTGATAAGGGGGAGATAGCAATTGATGATGTACCTTTTGTTGCTATAAAGGAGTATATAAGAAGAATGTCATGATCGGTTTATATATTCCGAGGGATACATTTATTCATAGGTTAAGTCCTGGAGTTAAGTTATTATTTCTTACGGCCTGTGGAACTTTTATAATAATGGTTTCTTCCATAGCGCTTCTTGGTTTATTTTTATTGTTGGTCATCTTATTCTATAGAGTCGCCAAAATCCCTTTCAAAACTGTGATAAAGCAATTTAAATCGATGGGATTGCTTTTAGTTCTTCTATTTGTATTTCAAACTATTTTTAGCGGTTGGCTTACGGGGGTTGAGGTCATATTACGTCTTGTTATCCTCTTTTCTTTATCATCAGTTATTTCATTCACAACAAAAGTGTCAGATATGGTGGATGCAATTGAAGCAGGCCTCCAGCCCTTTCGTTGTTTTGGTATAAATCCATCAAAAGTGAGTATGGTTATCTCTATGGCGATCAGGTTTATTCCTCTTTTGGGTGAAAAGTTTAATGAGGTACATGAAGCACAGCAAGCACGAGGACTTAATACTAACATTGTTGCTCTTGCGATACCTTTAATTATACGAACCATAAGAATGGCTTCAGAAGTGGCTGAAGCATTGGACGCGCGTTCTTATGATGCTGATACTATTGATATAGCATCTCATAATAATAAAAGTTTTTATAGTAAAAGAAGAATCAAATGAATACAAAAGATTTAGTTTATATTGCTTTATTTGCCGCTATTTATGCTATTTTGGGCCTTTTCCCTTCTATTTATCTTCCTTTTCTTCTAGGGGTACCTATTACGGCTCAATCGATGGGACCGATGCTAGCAGGGTCTATACTTGGGGCAAAAAGGGGTGCTTTAGCGTCACTCCTTTTTCTTGTTCTTGTTGCGATTGGATTGCCTCTGTTGCCTGGTGGTCGTGGTGGAATCAGTGTCTTTTCAGGAATTGCAAGTGGTTATTTAATAGGTTTTCCATTTGCCGCATTTTTTATTGGTTTAATGGTAGAGTTTTTTTGGCAGCGGTTAAATTTTATAACATTATTTATAATAAATACTTTTGGTGGCATTGGGATAGTTTATTCTTTTGGTGTTCCATGGACAGCTTATATGACCAAAGTTTCTTTACTGAAGGTTTTAATGGCTTCATCAGTTTTTTTGATAGGCGATTGTTTAAAAGTATTGATTGCATCCTTTATTGCACTCGCGATTAAAAGATCTGTTCCTCTCATTCATTCAAAGCATAATAACTAAAATAAATGTATTATTTTGTTATATTGTTATTATATAATATTCATATATCACTATTATTGAATTTAACTATAGTAATTTATGATGTAATTAAACACTGTAGAATCTAATATGATTCATATAAGTGATGTTATTAAAATAAATTATTATAGTATTTTTCTCTATATCTAAGGCATTTAAAGTGTACTTTTATAAATCTGATACTTTTTATTAATTGTACAACAATAACGAAAGCATTTCCCTAGTGAAGGAATAATTCAGTGAATACAAAAGATTTAGTTTATATTGCTTTATTTGCCGCTATTTACGCTGTTTTGAGTCTTTTTCCTCCTATTTATCTTCCTTTTTTGCTGGGCGTCCCTATTACAGCTCAGTCTATGGCTCCGATGTTAGCAGGCTCTATACTTGGAGCGAAAAGGGGAGCTTTAGCATCACTTCTTTTCCTTGTTCTTATTGCGATTGGGTTACCTCTATTGCCTAGTGGTCGTGGTGGAATTAGTGTTTTTTCAGGAGTTACGAGTGGTTATCTGATTAGTTTTCCATTTGCTGCATTTTTTATTGGCTTTATGGTAGAATTATTTTGGCACCGGTTAAATTTTATAATATTATTTGTGATAAATACTGTGAGTGGCATTGGGATAGTCTATTCTTTTGGAATACCATGGGTGGCTTATATGACACAGGTCCCTTTGCTGACAGTTTTAATAAGTTCATTAGGTTTTTTGGTTAGTGGTTTCTTGAAAGTGCTGATTGCATCCTTTGTAGCGTTGACCATTAAAAAAACCGTTCCTCTCATTCATTCGGAAAAAGGGGCAGTTCTGTACTGAAGAACAAGTTTTGCCAAATGTATGTAGCTTAAAAAGCACCACGGAATACCATTTTGTTTTGTCTACTTTTTATTGGTATTTTTATCTGCATAGCTCTCAGAGATAGCCATACGAAAATTGAATGTTTCGGCACCAAAATTCATTTTTGCTTTCAGGAGCAGCTCCCAAATAGCCAATTAATATCATTTTATTCAACATGCTTGTAAGTTTTATTCGATTTGCATATTATATGCATAAAGCCTTAGAATAATTTATTATTTTTTTAATATTTTTAGTTAATTAATCACTAATTTTTAAATTATTATTATATTAATTGTACAAAAACATGGATAATTAAGTGTTCATCTAAAACTCTTGATGTATATAATACCCTTATAAATGTGTTAATATAAGTAAATGTATTAATATAAGGTATAAAAATGAGATTTGAATGGAATGAAGCTAAAACAAAAAGTAATCTTAGAAAGCACCGTGTAAAGTTTTGAAATAGCTGCAAGTGTTTTTGCAGCCCCATTCACTATGGTTAAACAAGACCGTATTGAAAACGAGAGTATGGTGAGCAAGCTTTATGGCTCATGGATGGTTTTTTATTAATATTCGTAGCGCATACTGTCCATGACGATAAAGATGGCATAGAGGTAATCCGTATTATTTCAGCACGACGAGCCAA
Organism: Bartonella sp. AP9QHHD; assembly: GCF_042195625.1. Taxonomy (NCBI): domain Bacteria; kingdom Pseudomonadati; phylum Pseudomonadota; class Alphaproteobacteria; order Hyphomicrobiales; family Bartonellaceae; genus Bartonella; species Bartonella sp. AP9QHHD. The sequence continues at coordinate 6,653 of NZ_JBHIOP010000028.1, forward strand.
CTCGAAAGAAAAGAAACGTTATAAAGAAGAAAGTTCGTTATAAAATTGATGTAGGTAACTTATCACCTTTGACAGATAAACAGAGAGTTGAAGTTGATAAACTGGCTGCAATGCCGGACAGTGCAATTGATCATAGTGATATTCCGTCACTCAATGATGTGTTCTGGAAAAATGCCGTTCGCAATCCATTCTATAAACTACCCAAAACTGTCACAACAGTGCGTGTGGATTCAGACGTGCTAGCGCGTGACTTTAAAAGTCAAGGGAAAGGATATCAAAAGCGGATTAACGCCATTTTACGTGATGCCATGCTTCGTTCAATGCACTGATTTCTCCTCCACTTAAAAGCCGAGAAGGGGGGGCCCATATTCTAAAAATCTAAGCAGCTTTCACTGCAGAGTTCTCTAAAACTCGTATTGCTTTTGCAATTAAAATTTTATAGCCTTAATTTTCAGCCAAACGATTCTAAACGACGCAGTATATTTGGGATACACTACCCTCCCGTTGTCACTAAGATAACTTAGGCAACACCTGCCGTCTGATAAGACATAGACATTGTAATTATGTTAACTTTATGAATACCATTAACTTCCTTTCTTATAAATATAAAATAGATCCAGCCTCAGAATTAGTTAATATCAATGATGCTGATAAATTTTTAGAGGAAGGGAGATACGATTTTAACTGTGATAATCAATGTGCTACCTTAATAATCGAAAAGTTTTCTGTTAACTCGAAGATCTGCTATTGGATTTATGTTTTAACGGGAGAAAATAGTCTTTATAATCCTGAAGTGATTGATTCTGAAAACGACTTTCAGAATATTCCTAACCCACGTTCTAAAAATCAGATTTAACAAAATAAGCAATATTTTGGAATTTTGATTCCTATAGAGTTAACTCTTTTTTCTTCAAATAAAGAGTTAAACAAATTCTTGCAGCTACACTACAAAAAATCTTTTCCCCCGAAAACGATTGATATCTCACCTGATATTGTTGGTAAGGAAGAGTTCGAAAAAAATTGCTTTTAATTAAAGAAATAAAACTGAAATATACACAACCAAAACAATTAGATTTTTTTGCAATGCAATCAGAAGACAACTTGCTAAAGATGGCTAAACTTTTGTTGGGTGAATTTCCCACGGATGATTATTCTGAAATGGAACTTGACTTGGGTATCAAATTTAAAGAAAAAAATAATTTAAAGAATTATTTTTTGAATCTTTTTAAAAAATATAAATTAAATCCAGCATTTAAAAACATAAGTTTTGTTGGAAAGACACATAATAATTTTGATATAATCTTTAATACTGAAACTTTTCAACATAAATTTGCTATTAAAACAAGTAAAAATGATAATGGTATGTATAATGAAGGAAATATAAAAGAAAAATTAAAGCATGAAATTGTAAATTTTACTGTATCTCTTTAATAGAGCACTGTAGCGTGTAAATAGATATATTTATTAAACTGCGTGTACGCAACATAAGGAAGAATACACAGACTAAAAAAAAGTACCAAATTATAATATTTGAATATCCAAGAGCAATATCTAAGTACCAAAGTACGGTATCCAATGAAAAAGAAAACTTGTGCTCCACGTACTTAGAAATGACAGGCAAAGAAACAGTTTCTTTATAACTACTTGGGAAAATTAAAACGACAAGCGCTAAAATTATTAACTTTAGGAGACTGTGCATATACTGATGTAACTCACATGTTAATCTCTTCCAACCTGTTGTATTGCCGCATTTATATTGTGGGTTGTTTTGCAACTCAGAAGGGATATTAGAATTGCATAAAATTGCAAAAACAGTTGTTACGATCACCAAAGAAATAGACGCGAATGTCAAAATACCCTGAATAAAGTCAAGATTTTTTCTTATTCCTAAAAAACATACAAATATAAAAATTATAACGCCAAACAAGGCTTTTCTCTTCTTATCTGTAAACATATTTATTTCCTGTGAAAAAATTATGATCTCAATTTCTTAAATTATTTTCTGATATAAAAACACAAACTACCTTTTAGTCTTTTTAGCATTTGCTTTTCTTTTAATAGCAATGTCTTCTATTGCATCCAGTTGCTTTTAATATTTTAGTTAACCTCGTCTATGATTTATCTATAGTTGATGATAGCTTTAAACACAGAGCTCCATAATCCCAAACTCTTGCTTGCATTTTGATACCCAAATCCACCTTTCAACAAAGCCCATCGCACTGGCAATCCTTTCATAAAGATTAAAGAAAAGCTCTGTTATTTCAAAAGTACACGAAAGGGAATCATAATTGCCGCAACATTTTTTGCGCTGATGCTGGCTACTCATGTTTTAAAAAACAAATATTTTGAAATTCGCGTATCCTAAAATCCTTAATTTGTATTAATGGATTTATTTACTTTATAAATTTGATACTATAGAGCTATTTTAGCTTCTAGAAATATATTGTACATTAAAAAAACTTTTTAATCACTCTTTAAATGCATATCCAATCCAAAAATGATCAGCACTTTTCACTATTTTGCTATTTTTTAGAAATCTATTTTAAACTCTCCTCATTATTTCATGAGGAGTTTTGGCGCGTGAAAGAAGATCTTTTTCAGTCTCTTCACAATACTTAGAAAAATCTGTTGCTCTTGGAATGATTTTTTTTAGACATGCTTTCTACGTTGCTCTGCAAAATGCGTTTTAAGAACTCTTTCAAAATCAATAAGGAAATACCTTTGAGTTCAGTTTGATAAGCTTGAGAAGAGGTATTATAGTCCATATATTTTTGCATGTGGAAGCTACCACAAGAGAACAAGCGAAAAGTATTAGAGATATCATCATTTGAAGCTTTTACAGCAATAAACCTGTGAAGCCATATGCAAGTCTCAAGTGCGTTTTCTTCATTCGGTTTTTGTTTTTAATTTTCCATACGACACACGGCTATTTCAGGCTATTACTTTGGGTTGATTAAGATTTGTAAGGAAAGTTGATTGGCAAGCAGTTAAGGCTGAATTTAAAGACTGGGATTATAAAGCCCAAGGGCTGACAGAAGCCGGTGCGGCTCTCGTG
>NZ_JBHIOP010000029.1:0-2734 GCF_042195625.1 Bartonella sp. AP9QHHD
CACCACATCACGGCTTTCGTTAAAGTAAAAGGTCTCCCGTTCACAAAAACGAATGGCTGCAAAAATGCTTTCTTGGATTTGATGAACATACTCATCGGCTATGTCATCAATCTCATCTTGAATAACCGACACTAAGTGCGAAAGTGTTCTCTTATGACGATAAACATCTCGCTTTACTGGTATCGGTCCTCCGGTTTTAACCCGAATATAATGACGTGTCATCAAAATACCTCTCAGTGATTAGTCACGAATTCAACGACTATACTTGCTTGCCCAGCTTGTACTGTTTTGTCCGCTTTGGCATAGAGAGTAAGTTCTTCATCATAAGGGATAAACTCCTTCTGATTGGTAGGCTTAACCTCTTTTACTGCCTGTTGTTTGATTTCTGCTTCACCAAACTCATTGCCGCCAGCAGTGCTGCCTATTTTTACCTTCGTGTCCGAAAATGCTGTCTTAACAAACACTTTAATTGAAGTAATCAAAGCACCACGAGGTAGCGTGCCTATTCTCATAGCGTTTTCTTTATCTTCATAGCTAAAATTAAGCCGCAAAAAGCTTACCTGCTGGGTATGAAGATTTCTCCCTTGCAAGGGCTGTGGTAAATAATCTGCCATGTCTTATCCCCTCAATGATTTGTTACGAATTGCACAACCACAATACATTCACCAGCCGCAGTTGTTTTATCCCGTGTTGCATAAAGGGTCATCTCCTTATCATCTGCAACAAAAGACTTTTGATCTGTTGGCGTAAAATCTTGCGTGCCTTGGGCTTTGATGTCTTTTTCACTGAACTCATTGCCGCCATAGGTGCTGCCTATCTTTAATTTTGTCTCAGAAAACGCGGTCTTGACAAAAGCCTTCATCGAAGTGATCAAAGCGCCACGAGGCAAAATTCCGATTTTTTCCGTAAGATGCTTATCTTTATGCGAAATATTCAAACGTAAGAAACTTACCTGTTGGGTATGAAGAGTTCTTCCCTGCAATGGAGGTGGTAATTGATCTGCCATGTCTTATCCCCTTAATGATTACGCACCAGCTTCACCGCTGTAGGTAGGAATGACAATCGTTCCAAAATCTTGGGCTGTTTGTGCGCTATTTGGCATTTTGAAACGGGTCTTCTTCATTCCTATCAATGTTTTAGCTGCAACACCAAATTGACGTTCATAATCAAAATATTCTTCTTTGAGTGTGTAATGCGTTGCACTGTGATTCTTGCCAAAACCTATAACCGCACTCTGGGCTCCTAAGAAAACCGCACGACGCACACTCTTTACCGCTGTATTATTTGTCGAGTTAACACCATGGGTGACATGTATCGCTTCACGTAAAATAACGCCATTATACATGCCTAGTGAACCATCAAAGATTGGGTTTTTCGCACGAGAGGTTGCATAAACCGATTTTTGAATATCTAACCACTCACCAACGGCTGTATTGGTTCGCAATTGCATGACTTGTGTTGGATGCAAATACAAAACATAAACATCATCACCATTGACATGGACTGGAGAAATTTGCGGATTGGCAAGTTTGGCTTGTTTAACCGCTTCATCAATCAATTTAAGACTAAAGCTATGTTTGGCTTTATCATTGAGATCTTCATCCTTTGTTTTACCATCTGGGCGGATAATACGTTCATTGCTTGGTGCCATGATTTCATTAAAGCCATAATGAACCGGCTTAATATACACTTCTCGACCATCAACATTGATCGTACGGGGTGTATAACCACATACCTGAAGAAAGAACATGATGCTTAAACGATTGGCATACCAACGAACTAAACCTTCTTTGGCTTTTTTCCGTAAATTGGGGAGAATTCTCTGTTGGTCAATCGAGTCATCATTCGCTACACGTGCTGCATGTAAAAGCTCGTTAATCACCAACCGATCATTCATAAATTGAAGCGCTTCTTCATTGCCCTCTAAGGTTTCGCCTTGCGTGACACCGTCCCCAAACAGATTGACCAGCAGACTAAACGTAACGCTATCCCCTGCACTCTTATGGGTTTCGTTGTAAAGCTGGATAATGCTGTTCGAACTTTTGCCAATCAGGGGAGCTATTTTCGTTGCTTTCAAAACTTCATTGCTTAATTTCTGTGACCACAATTTCACCGATTGCGGATCATGGGTTCCTATATGTGTTGTTGCCATTGATTTCACCTTTCTTTGCTGTAAAAAAACCGGCTTAAAGCCGGTGGAAAACCCGCATCAAGGCGGATTATGTTGTAAAACTTATTGCCTAATCAGGGTCTGCACCCATAATTTCATAAAAACGGGCTTCATTTTTCGGGTTCGATATCCACGCGTTAAATTCTTTTTCTGACATATTCGCAAGTGTCTCTTTGGTCATAGGACCCGTCACGCCCCCTCCTCCAGATGCTGTTAAGGTTCTCGCAGAATTCTGCCGGCTTTGAAGTTCTGCTACTTGATTATTCGCTTGAACCCCTTGGTTCTGATAGCCAAGATTTTGCGCTATTCTATAAATCTCTTCTGCCGGATTGAGATCTCTTTGTGCACAAGTCGCTACAATCGTACGCAATTCATTCCTTATGATCTCAGAAATTGTGTTTGGATCTGCATACTCAGGATAAAGTGACGACCAAGAACTCAATTCCTTCGCACGCTTCTCATAAAGAAAATTTGCCGCATCACCAAAATCACTGGATTTATTTTGAAACGACTTAACAGAATTATTAAAAAATTCACCAAGACGTATATCATGCTGCTGCTGTT
>NZ_JBHIOP010000030.1:0-2979 GCF_042195625.1 Bartonella sp. AP9QHHD
AAGAGGTGGCGCTGGAGGGATAGGACAAGGTTCCTATAGTTCAGGAAAAGCAGGGCGTGGTTTTGGTGGTGGTGGTGCTGGTGCTCATGCCGATTCTTCTTCAAGTGGCGCTGGAGCTGATGGCGCTGTCCTTATAAGATTGTGGAAAGAATGAATGGTTTATGCAGGTATAAAAAACAATGATAGTTTCTAAACGGACACTTATTGTCTGATGGCTTATAAACTGTATAGTTTCTTCTTATAAAGTCCCCTTTAAAGCCCTTTTTTACTGACAGTGTCAGGCTTATGAGAGAGTGTAGATGATTGTTATGGTCTCTTCATTAATTTGGAGAGCAAAATGACAATAGAATTTAAACTTCGTATTCACTTTATTAAGAATGGCAAGGGATCTAAGTTTTTAGCAATATTTGATCAGACAGCCGTTGGTATGTTTGTAAAATCCTTGATGTTAACGTGCAAATTTATCCCCTCCATGCACCTATTCTTCTCTTTACGCATGAGGTGGAGAAACAGGATAGTGTTCTGTTTCATAAGCTTCAATTAACAAAACAAGAGTTTTCATTCTATCAAATTCTGGAGTATTAACTTCTGGCTGCTTATCAAACATTGCAGACACAATTTCTAAAGCTTCTTGGTACTCCCTCTCAGCACGAATTGGTTTGATATTCATTTCTTAAATTCTTGTAGTTCCACAGTGTTGGCATCAATCATATTAAGTTGTAACATTTTTGTTGACAATTGTCACTTAATACATTACATCTTACTTAAAATAAAGTTGTTGAGTTTGCTATGATCAAAACATTTAAAAATAAAGACCTCCAATCTCTCTGGGAAACAGGAAAAAGTAAGATTGATAGCAGGCTTCAACAGCGTATTATTCGCCGTCTTGATGCCCTTGACGCTGCTTCTCAAGTTAGTGATATCAATGTACCAGGTTATAATTTTCATATGCTTAAAGGCTTTACTCCAACTCGCTACACAATTCATATCAATGGTCCTTGGTGTATCACTTTTGAATTTAAAGACAGACACGTTTACCATGTTGATCTAGAGCAATACCACTGAAGGTTTTAAGATTTGTAAAGGAAACTATCCATGACCACACGTAATCCTAATCGTTGTCCTTCTCATCCAGGAGAAATTTTAGCTGAATCCTTAGAACATTTAAATGCAAGCAAAACCGAAATTGCTAGGATTCTTCAAATATCACGCCAGCACTTGCACGGTATCCTTAAAGGAGAACGTCCAGTCACAGCCGTAACAGCGGCTCGCATTGGTAAATTGTTAGGAAATGGACCAGCCCTTTGGCTACAGCTTCAAGCCAATTATGATACATGGCATGCCTTGAGGGACATTGATGTCTCTTCTATTCCAACACTAACAGCTAGCGAAATGAATACGCAAATGGAACATAGCCATTCGTAACCTTCTCCCCGCCCTTAAAGACGAGGAGATAAGTCATGTTTTTGAACTTAAGCAACCTTTTTAATAGGGTTCTCGAAATCTGGTTCATAAGCGCGCAATAAAGGATCCATGCTATGCGGCAGTTCTGAATCACCAAAATCTGTTAGAACTATTAAGATTTTAAGTATACTTGGCATCTCATCTTGAAGTTTTAAAATTAAAGCTTTTTCTATGACACTCATAGTATCAACCAGAGCTGTACAATCTTTATCATTCATATTTTCATGTCTAGAAAATTGAGATAATGCCAACCACAAATCGCATAAGAAATTGGTATCTATCTTCATTGCACACCTCCATGGATTTGCTCTCTTAAACATGCCAATCCTCTGGAGGTGATTTTCGTTGAAGGGAGCACCTTTTCTGTACCATCTGGTCTTTGAATGGTGATAGCAGGGCAGTCCATAAAGCCTTTCTTGATTTTATCCTGATAAGGTAACAGAGGCGCCCCCGGAGCACGTCGATAGACCCAATCATGTTTACGCAAGTAATCCGTTAAATCTTTTGGTCGTACTTCTAACATCTTCGCGGCTTCGATAAGACCAAACAGACCATCAGAGCGTTTTAAGCCTTCTAAAGCTTCTGCTTTAGGCTTGAGTGTACTCACCTCATTTCTTAAGTCTTCTAATTGATTGATACTCTCTAAAAGGAGCTGTTTAATCGTAAGAGGATTTTCCAATGCATTGGCAAGATCTATTCGTGGTGTTGCTACTTGTTTTGCACGTTTTTCACATTCTATAAAATATAAACGAGCTTCTCTACCTTTCTTATTGTTCTCCACCATAGAAAGTTCTTTGGCTACACTTAAAGTGAGAGCATAATCTTTAGAGGGACGACCACCTTGGAGGTTTTCCCAAAATTGGGAAAAACTATATAATCTCNAGCATAATCTTTAGAGGGACGACCACCTTGGAGGTTTTCCCAAAATTGGGAAAAACTATATAATCTCTGTTTTCGACAAAATCATATTTGTTGATGCGTTCAGTAATCCAGTCTGCAAACTTTTTACCTACTCCTAAAAACGCATGTAGATCACGTGCATTTACTGTCTGAATCGCATCGCCATCAATGACTTGTTCTGTAATTTCTATAAGAGTGTTCATGTGAACTCCTAGTTGTTAGATGTTTTTCATTGACACTCTAAAGAGAGTGCCGGGCGCTGAAAAACACGGCAACTAGCCCGTCGTTATGCCTTTCCCATAAAGGGTATTGTATAGCGTAACCACACCCGACAATGCCATTATATGCGTGTAACATACAATGAGTCAAAACTTTTAGTTGGCGGAGAAGAGATTGTTTCGGCAATCCATCCGCTAGTTGCTTTAAGGTGTTTTTCAAGCACCTGATTCGAAAATACACATTGCATAAATAATGTCAAGATATTTTCGATAATTTTTTATCATCATGCCGGTCTAACAAATACAGCAATCACCCCCCTCATTTTTTTCCCATTCATTTCATTAGCCAACCATTTAAAGGAGTATAAAATGGCAACAGGTTTTCTACACGGTGTTG